>JBDROH010000027.1:0-29941 GCA_043810285.1 archaeon | reverse complement strand
TGTCTAAAAAATGGACGAAAGAAGACAAGAACTATCATAACGTAATCCCGAGTTAATTATGTTATGGGAGCTCATAGATATCTTGTCTTGGTTTTTTTAGTGTGAGCTAGTGAAGAAGGTTTGGGTTGCGGAGATACTGTTATTGTGCAAAGTTTTATAAATGAATTTTTTTTCTGATGGGTATGGTATCGAAGGTTATTGAGGCTACAGAAATGCGTGTTGGCACTTATGTTATGATTGATGGAATAGCGTATCAAGTTAAAAAAATGGACATTTCTAAGACTGGAAAACACGGACACGCGAAGGTTCGATTTGAAGCTATTTCTATTGTGAGTGGGAAAAAGAAAGTTCAAGTTATTCCAGGGCACGATAGATTTGAAGTTCCTATGATTAATAAACGAGTAGCACAAGTGTTGTCAGTTTCAGGAGATAGTGCTGCAGTTATGGATAGTGAGACTTTTGAAAATTATGATATAACTATTCCAGAAGACTTGAAGGACTCAGTTAAGGGCGGTGTAACTGTAGAATATTGGGATGTTGAAGGAGATAAATTAATTAGGAAAATTATGTAATGGCAACTAAAGTTCTAGCTGCACAGAATAGGTTATATAAGAATGCTTTTGTATGTAAGGTTTGTAAGCATAAGATGAAACTTGAGTCTCAAAAAATTTTAACAGGGAAAGCACGATGTCGAAAATGTGGTGGAAAAGACTTCCGACCGGTTCGGAAGAAATAAATTTTTGTCTGATATTTTGTTGGTTCTATTGAATCTATTAAAAATAAAATTGACAGTAGTTATATAAACCTTTGAGATGATATTTTATTATGGTGGATTTTTGGGTTTATGATGTCGGGTTTATGATTTTGTTCAGTGTATTCGTAGCCTGGTTTCTTTCTTCTAGGAAAAAAAATTTAAGTCGTGAAGGAATTATTTTTATGTATCGAACCCAGTTTGGAGTTAATGCTATCAAATACATTGGAGACAATTTTAAAAAAATTTTGCATGGATTGAAATATATTGTTGTTGCCGTAGGTGTTGCATTAATGGGTGTGATGATTTGGATGTTGGGACGGACACTTTCTATTTATATTATGCATCCAGAGATTACCGAGATAATTAAAGCTCCCCCTATTGCTCCATTAATTCCATATTTCCCTCAGCTATTTGGGATGGAGAATTTGTTTCCACCATTTTATTTTACTTATTTTATTGTAGCTTTGGCCATCGTAGCAATTGTTCATGAATTTTCACATGGAATTTTTATGAGACTATTTAAGATTAAAATTAAATCTACAGGTTTAGTTTTTCTTGGTCCAATTTTAGGGGCGTTTGTCGAGGAGGAAAAAAAGGGATTTGAAAAAAAGAAAACCTTGGAGCAGATGACGGTTTTGGGAGCAGGAGTTTTTGCTAATCTTATTTTTGCCTTGATATTCTATGGGCTTTATGTTTTGTTTTTCTTCTCGTCGTTTGCAGCATCAGGTTACGTGTTTAACACTTATGCTTTATCTGCAGTACCTTTAGAAAACATTACGGGCTTTGGAAGTTATAATAATTTAACAACCGTCCTAACCACAAATGGAACTTTTTATTTAGATGAGGTTTTAGAAGTGCAATTGAATAAAAATAGTAGTAATTTTTTGATTGCTTATGTTGAAGCACCGGCTATCTTGGCACAGATGCATGGAGCAATTGTTCAAGCAGATAATGTTGATATTATGAATCAAGATAATTTAATAGAATTTTTACAGAGCAAAGAACCTGGCGACGAGGTTAAATTCGTTACCGAGAGTGATGAAGGCACGCAGGAATATATTCTAAATTTGAGTTCTCATCCATACAACAGTAGCATCGCATATTTAGGTGTAGGAAATTCTAATGTCGAGCCGAAAGAATTTATTCAGAAGATTTTGGTAGGTTTTATGTCATTCAAAGATTCTTCGACATATTATAAGCCAACATGGGATGGAGAGTTTGTTTATTTTATTTATCATCTGCTTTGGTGGGCGATGATTATTAATTTACTTGTAGCATTATTTAATATGATGCCGTTAGGAATGCTCGACGGTGGAAGATTTTTTTATCTGGGAATTTTGTCAATTAGTCGTTCAGAAAAAATTGCTAAGTGGGCATTTAAATTTTCAAATTATGCGATTTTATTTGTATTTTTATTATTAATGTTTTTCTGGTTTATTCGAATAATTTAATAAACTATTTAAAGCTCTCCGCTGTTAATAGATTGGGATATTTAGTTTAACGGCTCCCTAACTAAATAAACTGAGGTGAAAAACATGGCTTTACCAACAACTCCAAAACAGTGCGACATTAGGATTAAGTCTCTTAAGAAACAAGTAACTGAAATGGAACGAAGAAAGAAGAAACTTGCTGTAGTTACCAAGAAAAAAACAACAAAGAAGAAGGTAGTTAAGAAAGTTTCTCGTAAGAAAAAGAAGAGGTAGTTCTTCTAAATTTTTGTTTTTTTGATTAATTTTATAAATGACTTCTTTGTTTTTTTATTATGGGAGATTATAATATCCAAAAGGCAAAGGACAAGTTGAGGGAAGAAGGGTATGGCCTTGTTGGAAACCATAGCGCTGTAAAAATTTGCCTTTGGACAAAGCATGCTCTCCGAGGGGATAGGGGTTGTTGGAAAGAAAAATTTTACGGTATTAGTTCTGCAGGATGTTGTCAGATGACTCCGAGTTTGTTTCACTGTGAAAATAAATGTCTTCATTGTTGGAGAAATTTAGATTATACTTTAAATAAAAAAATAAATGACGCTGATAATCCTAAAGAAATTCTCGATGGAATTGGTGAAGCAAGAAAGAAATTATTAATGGGTTTTAAGGGTCGGAAGGGAATTGATTTGAAAAAGTTTGAGGAGGCACTTGAGCCGAAGCTGTATACGATGAGTTTGTCGGGAGAACCGACGCTGTATCCTATGTTGGGGGAAATGTTTAAGGAGATTCGAAAACGAGGCGCAGTTTCATTTTTGGTTACGAATGGTTTGAACCCTCAAGTTATTGCCGGATTCAAGAATAATGAACTGCCGACACAGATTACCGTTTCAACGAATGCTCCTAATGAAAAGTTATTTGAGAGTTGGTATAGGTCGACAAAGAAGGATGCCTGGAAGGAATTTAATGAGACTTTGAAAGTGATTAAACATTTGAAAGATAAAGTTCGGAGAGTTATTAGATTGACCTTGGTTAAAGAAGGAGTTGAGGGGGAATTTAATGATATGACTAATATGTCCGACGAGAATGTTGAAGAATATTGTGATTTGATTAGGAAGGCAGAGCCAGATTTTATTCACGTTAAAGGATTCAAGAGTGTGGGTTCTGCTCGAGCTCGAATGGGCTATGATAACCAGCCTTGGTTTAAGGATGTTAAGAATTATGCTGAGAAGATTTTAAGAGAATTAAAGGGATATGGGGTTGCTGGAGAAGATGAGAGAAGTTGTGTTGTTATGTTGGCGAAGAGAGGATGTGAGTTAAGGATTAAGAATGTTTAGAGCATCACAACGCCATCTTTTGTAAGTGCGGTGAACCTAATTCCTACGGGTAATGAAAGTAGGGCAGATTGGAGTGCCATGTGTTCTTTTCCGTTTCCCGACGCTATCGAAAGAGCAACTTCAAGACCATTGAATTTTCCTTCGAGTTTTTTTGCGAGTTCTTTTTTTAGTGGAACTAAAGATTTGTCTTGGTCAAATTCAATGAAGTCGAATGGAGTTCCTTGCACAGTGAAATCTTTTGCGAATGGAGTTCCAACAACTATGATTTTTTCCCACTCTCCTTTTTGCATCAAACCTGAGACTTGCCCCCAAGTTCCTTTTCCAGTTGATAGTAATGCGACGAGTTCCATAGACTTTTTTATGGCGATTGATATTTAAGGATTGTTGTGGTGAAAGGCAAGTTTTATAAACCAAATTTTCACCTAAGTTATACTACAGAAGTGTAGGAGGCTATGCCGACAAATACTTCTGTCAGAAATATCATGGAAATTAAAGAAGCACTCGTTGAATTGCGGAAAGAGAAGAAAAGAAAGTTTGTACAGACTGTGGACTTAGTTATGAACTTAAAGAATTTTGATGTTAGAAAGGAAGCTTTGAATACTTTTGTTTCGATGCCTCATTCTAACGAGAAAAAGTTGGCAGCTTTTTTGACAAGAAGGTCTAAGATTATTGATACGATTATCGAAGACGATTTTGTTAAATATAAGGAACTGAAAGATGCTAAGAAACTTGCTAAGAAATATGATGCCTTTATTGCGGTTGCACCGATGATGGGAAAAATTGCTACTAAATTTGGGCGAGTTTTTGGCCCCATGAATAGAATGCCTAGCCCTCAAATTGGAATTATTTCTCAGGAGAGTGACGAGATTATTAACGCAATGGTTGAGAAGATGAAGAAATCTGTCAAAGTTAAGAATAAGGAAATGGCAATTAAGTTAGCTATTGGTAAGGAAAGCATGAGTGATAAAGAATTGGAAGAAAATATTACTTCAGTTATTAATGGGCTTGAGAAAGTTTTGCCTAGAGGAAAGGATAATGTTAAGGAAGTTCTGATTAAGTTTACTATGACTAAACCAGTTACAATTGTGGAGGCTAAAAGATAATGGTGGCACAAAAAGAAACTCACGTGTCTGAAGCAAAGAAAAAGAAAGTTAAGGAGTTGGCTGAGCAGATGAAGAGAAAGACTGTGATGATTATTTCTATTAAAGGTTTGCCTTCTGCACAGTTCCAAGATATTAAAAAAAAGTTAAGGAGCAAAGTAAATATTAAAGTTGCTAAGAAAAGTTTGGTAGATTTCGCGCTTGACCATTGTGGGATAAAAGAACTTCATGGATTGGTTCAATATGTTGATGACTCTACTGCTTTGCTGTTCTCCGATGCTGATGCATTTGAAATTTCTGGAATTCTTGAGGATGAGAAAAGTCCAGCTAAAGCGAGGGCTGGGCAGATTGCTCCAAGTGATATTGAAGTTAAAGCAGGACCTACTGAATTAATTCCGGGTCCAGATATTTCTGCATTAAGTGCTGTAGGATTAAGGCCAAAAGTTGAGAATGGGAAGATTGCGATTATGCAAGATAAAATTATTGCTAAAGAAGGGGATGTAATTACGGACGCACTTGCTTCTATTATGGTAAAGTTAGACATCATTCCTTTTGCGGTTGGCGTTGAGCCCGTTGCTGCTTTTATGGATGGGAAAGTTTATGTAGATATTAAAATCGATAAGGCAGGTATGCTTGCAGATATTGAAGAAAGTTTTGGGCGAGCGATTGCATTTTCTGTTGAGTTAGGGATTATGAATGACTCGACGATAGATTTTATTATTGGGAGAGCTGGAATTGAAGGGAATGCTATCGATGCTTTGATTGGTGAAAGAAAAGTGGGAGATATAAAAGAAGATAATACTGATGAAGTAAAAGCTGAAGAGGCAGTTACTAATTCGGAATAAAAAAATGGAATACACATATGCAGCACTTTTGTTGCACAAGCTAGGAAAGGACATCAATGAAGAGAACCTAACTAAAGTTGTATCCGCTACTGGGGCTGAAGTCGACGAGGCTAAGGTTAAGGTAATGGTTACGTCTTTGAAGGGCGTTGATATCGCGAATAAGCTTGCAAATGCATCTATCGCAGTGGCTCCGGCAGCAGCGGTTACAGAAGCACCAAAAGAAGAAAAGAAAGAAGAACCAAGAGCTGAAGCAGCTGAAGGTTTGGCTTCATTGTTCGGATAAATTCGTAATTGAATTTTAGAAACAGTGAGGTCTTACTGGCTTGGCTGTTTTGTCGAAGGATGGAGTCAGCTTTGCTGATGAAGTTCTTTGGTTTCTAGGATGATGAGGTCTTGTTAGTTTGAGGTTTGGAGAATATTTTTAAAGTGGTTTCTCTATAATTATTTATAAGAAAAAGTAGGAGAAATTTTCATAGGTCTTGAAGATATAACAATATGCATCGAAGAAAATTTAAAAGAAGTCGTTCAAAATTATCAAAGATTAGTTTTTTTACAAGAAAGCATCCTTTGGCAACGGGAATTTTGCTCATTGTAATATCACTACTTACTTTTAGATTTTCTCCAGAAATTGGTTCTCTAATTGGATTTGAGGTAGGATTTTGGATATTTCTTCTTGCACTAGGATTATGTATTGCAGGGATATTGGTTTTGGTAGGATGGTGGAAGAATAATATCTCTAATTTTAATGTTCAAACAAATCTTAAATGGAAACATTAAAATTTTATTTTTAGAAGATGTTCCTGATTTAATTTGTTTATGATTGTTTTTTCCTAAAAAAAGATTTTAAAATTAAATTTTAGACAAATTCATTTACCGACGCTGTTTTTCAAATGAATTTGAATGAGTTATAATTGATTTTGGTTTGTATTGAATTTTTTAGAAAAGTTTATTAACTAACAAGTCGTTGTTTTTAAAAGAGACAGTTCTTAATAAATTTAAATGGAGGGAAAAATGCCAGCAAAAAAGAAAGCAAAGAAAGCCGTTAAGAAAAAAAAGAAGAAGTAATTCTTCGGTTATATAATTTATTTTTTAAGTTTTACTCTAATCTTAGTGACCTTGTTTTTCAAATGAGGGATTATGGTTGCTAAGAATATTTTTTTATTTTAATAAGTTTAGTTCTATTGTTCTGGCATTGAATGTTGGATCATAAATATTACGCCCACACCCCGAATCGAACGGGGATGCCCCGAAGGGCCTGGTTTTCAAGACCAGTGCGATACCATTACGCGATGTGGGCTTTGCTTGAAATCGAAATTCGATTTGTTATCTAGGGACGCTCGTACCCCTGCTCGCAATTTGCATCTCCCAAAGGGATTTTAAATTTTTGTTTTGGTCGAAGCGAATTGCTCGGAATCGAAATTTCGATTTGTTATCTAGGGACGCTCGTACCCCGAATCGAACGGGGATGCCCCGAAAGGCCCGGTGTTCGAGACCGGTGCGATACCATTACGCGATACGAGCTTTCTGAGTATTGCGTCCATGAAACATTGCCTGTGTTACTTTACGCGATACGAGCTTAATTCTTTTGAGGGGCGAAGGTTTTTAAATTTGTTCAACAAGAGATTATTAGGTGAAAGATGTTAGAAACTATTTTAAAGAAAACTAATCTTCAGGATGTTTTCATCGGAGTTATTGCGGCTTTTGCGATTATTTGTTTTTGGAGAGGTATTTGGAATTTGTTGGACAAATTTTTATTGCCGGGAAATTTTATTCTAAGTCAGGTCATTTCAATTATTTTAGGAGTTTTAATATTGATGGTTATGTCGAGGTATAATTCATGAAGAAGATTAAAATAAAAAATATTCTTAAAGATAAGAAGGTAGCAATATTTATAATAGCACTTTTATTTATTGTATTTACATTGGTTGTTATAAAAATGGTAGAAAATATTTCCCCAGAAAATACAAAAGTAAAATTAGAGACAAATGTAGGGGCTATTGTTATAGAATTGTATTCAGATATGCCCCTTACTACTGAGAATTTTAAGAAATTGGTTGGAGAAGGATTTTATGATGGTGTTATTTTTCATAGAGTGATTAGAAATTTTATGATTCAGGGTGGTGATCCTACAGGTACTGGGCGGGGAGGTCCAGGATATACAATTGAAGATGAATTTGGAACAGGGCATTCAAATGTCAAAGGAACAATCGCTATGGCAAATTCTGGGCCAAACACAGGAGGAAGTCAGTTTTTTATCAATGTTGCAGAAAACACTTTTTTAGATGAAAAGCATCCAGTTTTTGGCGAAGTTATAGAAGGAATAGATATTGTTCAGGGTATTAGTGAGGCAGCAACTGGAGCCCAAGATAAACCTATTCAGGAAATTAAGATAATTAAGGCAAGTATTATTTGATTTTAATTGGTTTAGATTCTTTTAGAAATTTTATAGCTTCTTTCATTTTTGTTTTGCTTTCAGTATAAAGGGTTAATATGGGTTCGGCTTTTTTTATTGCTCCGATGTGCTTGTAAAGATAAACTCCTGAAGAAATTGTTTCTGGGGTTCCGAGTATTCGACATAAAGAGTTTATCCCTTCGTTGCTGATTTCTGTTATCCTTCCATTATGTTTTGCCTTGATTATTTGTTTATATTTTGCAAGCGTAAGGGATTCAACTCTCTTATCAAAGTCTTTCTTCCCATTTTGAGTATTGATAATTTCTTTGAACTTTTCGTAGGCTTTTCCTGACGACAGAATTTCTTCAGCTTTTTTTCTTGCATTTTTTATTTTGCAAAGTTTCATAAGCTCTGTGGAGAGAAATAAGGATTTTTCTTTTAAATCCTCTGGTAAGTTGGGAGAATTTTTTAATACTGCTAATATGTCTAGCATTTCTAAGACTGGTCCAAATCCGTTTCCAATTGGTTCTGAACCTTTTGTGTAAACTACTTTAAGATTTAAATTGAAATTTTTTGAAATTTTCTTGAATTTAATTCCGAGTTGTTTTGCTTTTTCAAGCGTTTCAATTTTTGAACCCTTTCCATAGGGGATATCTATAATGATATATTTTGATCCCGCCGCTACTTTCTTTGAAATTATTGATGCAATAAGTTGTGGCTCTATGTCAAGGTTAAGTAATCGTTCCACTCGGATGATTTTATCGTCGGAAGGTGCGAGTCCTAATGAGCCTCCCCAAGCTAAACACGCCCCAGTTTTTTGGACAGTGAATTTTAAATCTTTGATGGAAAGTTCGACTTTGGAAATTGTTTCTATTACATCTGCAGTTCCTGAAGCTGAAGTAATTGCTCGAGAAGAGGTTTTTGGAAGAATTAATCCTGCTGTTGCACAAATAGCAATGATAATTGGTGTCGTTCGGTTCCCCGCTATTCCTCCTATGCAATGTTTGTCCGCAATATATTTTCCACTGAACTTTAATTTAACTCCTGTTTTTACCATCGCTCTTGTCAGATTAATAATCTCATTTATCGACATTCCGTTGAGTTTTTCTGCAGCAGTAAAGTATGCAATTTCCGCCTCGGTTAAATTATTATGAACAATTTCAGTGATGATATAACTAATTTCTTCTTTAGTCAGTTTATGTCCTTGCATTTTTTTCCGTATTAAGAAAGTTGCATCAGAAATCTCTGACGTGCTCACCTTAACATAAGCATTGTCTTCTAATTTGAGAATGCTAGTTAATTCCCTTGACAAGCCTATCTGATTTTTTTTTATAACTTTTGGAAAAATATCTACGATTGCATAAACTTTTTTGGAGTTTGTGATAGCGACCCTATCGTTGGCGAAAACGTTTAGCTTTTTGGCAGTTTTATCATTGAGGATTGCTACTGGTCTGCCTGCCAACCAATGAAGATTTTTAATTTTTAATTTCATGTAGAAACATCTATTTATTAAATAATTCGTTTAGTTTACCTTGTCTGTAAAATTCTATGATGATTACAACATAAGCAAGAATAAGTGGACCTAAGATTAACCCTGCGATTCCGAAGAAATAAAGTCCGCCAATAGTTCCAATGATACTTAGTGCGATTGGAAGATTTGAATTCCTCGAGAGAAAATAAGGCCTAAGGACGTTATCAATTATCGATACGAAAAAAGTTCCATAGAGCAATATAAAAATTCCTGAGAAAGTTTGACCGGTTACAACTAGAACAACTCCTACGGGGAGCCAGACTAACCACGAACCAAGAACGGGAATTATAGATACTATACAGGCGAGGAATGTGAGAACTAATGCTTTTGGAATTCCAAAGAAAAACAAACAGATTCCTAGTGCAAGGCCTTGAATTATTCCGATTAAAATTTGACCAAAAACAATTGCGTTTGTTATTCCTTTGAACTCTTCCATAAATTTTTTTCCAGTTTGTTTGGAGAATGGTGAAAGACTAGACAAGTATTCTTTTAGATGATCTAAATCTTTGATTGTAAAGTAGAAGACGAAAAGGAAGACGAAAAATTGAAGTAAGAATGAAGGTAGATTAACTAAGAAAACCGTAAACTGATTTAATACTGTCGAGAAAAATTTTCCTATGAGATTATCTAAATTCATTGCGATAGAAGTAGCAATATCTCCTTGAATAAATTCCTGAAGTAGACTGTTAAAATTAAAATTTTGTAGGAAAACATAGGTGTCAAATATTTGTTTAACTAATGGAGAGATGATATAGATTAGTGGGGCGACAAGAATTCCTGTAAGTCCTATTATAACTACGAATGCAGAAAGATTTTTCCATTTGAGATACTTTTGAATTTTTTTATATAAGGGATTAAAGAGATATCCAAAAAGTAATCCGAAGAGAATTGGAATGATAATCGGTTTTAAAATAAGAGAAGATATGATAAAAATTCCTAAGATAAGTAGACCTGCTATACCCTGTTTCATAATTTTACTATCTACCATAGTATTCTAGCGATTTAGATTTTATAAACATTGGGAAATTTTCTGAAACTCGAGAAGATAATATAAAAATGATTATCTTAAAACTCTCGCATAAGTTTTATAAAGAACTTTTTTGTTTCTGAATGATGGTAATGAAGAAAATTTTCGAGAAAGTTTTTGATGAGGAAGTTCATTCGGATTTTTTGAAGTTTGGTCGAGGAGAGTATAAGGATAAATATTTGGTTGAAGGAAAGAAGCAAGCGAAAAAGTGGGCGATTAAAACGGGTGCAGAGTATGCGAATTTTTTGGTGAGAAAATGTTTGGAAAAAGTTATTGGCCCTGTTAATATTAAAGGTGTTATTATTTCTACTTCTGATTTGAGAAATGAAATTAATTTTGAGATTAAAAAAGTTAGTAATTTTCAAGGGGTTAGGAAGCATATAGTTGATGGAAAGGTTGAGCCCTCGCAAATTTTAAATTTAATGGCAAAGTATCCTCGAGTTTTTTTTGCTTTGAGTTTTAGTGGAGAGGATTTTGTTTTGAAAATAAAACCAAAAGGTCCTAAAAGTGAAAAGAAAGGGAAGGATGATGAAGGACCAGTTGTAGATTTTTGTTCTTTAAAAACAGAGGATAAAACTATTGTTGATGAGTTGTTTTTTGGTGTTGGTGATTTTCGGGAAGTTTTTATTAGTCATACTATTAATGTTACAGATATAATTTATCCTGCGAATATTGAAAGTCTGAAGCCTGCTGAAATTAGAGAGTTAGCAAAAAGAAAAGGAGTTATTATTAGGAAAATTAATGCTGATGGAATTCAGAAAACTAGTGAAGCTGAGTTTTTAGTTTAGGTTAAACCAATCCAATTTATCCCATTTGTTTAATTGTTTAATTTGGCATTCGGCTCTTTGTGCTTCGGACCTGCTGGAACATTCTTTAGTTTTTAAGAGTTTTTTAAACTTTTTACGATGGACATATTTGCTCCCCTTACCTTCGACGTGAACTTTCATCCGTTTTTCTACATCTGTTGTGATGCCCGTATAGAAAGAACCATCTTGACATTCTAGGATGTAAATGAACCAAAGTTTGTTCATTGATTATCTAACCCTTTGTTTTTTGCACAAACAGGACAAATTAGAGCTGTGTCTTCTAGCGACATATAATATCTGTTTCCTTCTTCTAAAATATCGTTGAATTTTTTCCATCCTTCTTCAACAGTTATTTTTCCTAAGATGACTTCTTCTGGAACTTTAGATGCGTTTCCTAAAATATCTGTCCTCTTTCGAAACATATTGTAATGATAGAGATTTGGTTTTGCTGTCCTTGAGATTTTTTTTCCACAAAGTTTGCAATGATTTTGAGTCATAAGAAGTTCTTGTTCACGAATTGCCCATTGAAGTTGAAAATCTGCGTCTTGAATTAAATGTTTGTAGTTTCCTACTCCTCCAAGCCTTCGGAAAGTTAATATGATTTCTTCATTAGAAGTATCTTTATTCTTTACGATAATTTCGCCTATTTTTTTGCTGTACCTCCAAATAGGATATTTCTTTTCTTTCCTTGGAGTAGTTATGGGTTTACCAATCCTGTAGCCTTTTGCTCCCGTCGCAATTTTTCCAATAGTCAATTCTTTTTTTCTGGCAGCACCTATTACTTTTTTTTCATCTAATTTTTTCTTTCTAGTTTTTTCTTTCTTGGAGATATATCCCTCTTCTTCGGGGAGGATGTCGGGAGTTTTAATAGCCATAGATAATACCATGAAAATTATTTTATAAAGGTGTTGTAGAAACTATTTTATAGGGTAGAAGGTTAGATAGGTTATGGCAGAAAGAGGTTATTGAATATTGGATGCAGGATATTTCTTGACATGTCCTGACTCAGGACAGGATATTTCTTGACATAAGCTTTAAATACCTTAATTTCTGAGTAATTTTAGATTCCATCCAAAACTTAAATGTTTGGATGATGAGAATTTTGTGATGGGTTGTCACGATAAACGGCAAGTGCTATTGTTGGATATCAGATAGTTAGAGCTATCAGGAAATATTATGACAGATAACAACGGAATACGAAGTGGAAGTTTGCAGTTCTACCCGAGGGTGCGAGCGAAAAAAGTTATACCTAGTGTGAATTGGAAACCGGTTTCAAAAGCGGGTGTTGGATTTTTAGGTTTTGTAGGATATAAAGTTGGGATGATTTCTGTTTGGGCAAAAGATAATACTGAACATTCTTTGACGAAAAATAAACAGATTGCTATTCCTGCGACGGTTGTTGAGTGTCCGACAATGAGGATTTATTCTATTAGGTTTTATAAAAATGGGAAAGTAATGAAAGATGTTGTTGTTTCAATTGATAAGGATTTGAAAAAGAGTGTAAAGGTTTCTAAAAAGGTTGGGGATTTTGGAGGTGTTGAAGGTTATGATGATGTGAGAGTTATTTTATATTCGGGCGTGAAGAAAACTGTTGTTGATAAAAATAAGGCTGATATGATGGAGATTGGTGTTTCTGGTTCTGTCGAAGAGAAATTGAATTTTGTTAAGGAAAGAATTGGAAAAGATATTTCTATTGGCGAAGTTTTTAGTAATGGTTTAGTTGATATTCGGGCAGTTACTAAAGGTTATGGGACTCAAGGTCCTATGAAAAGATTTGGTATTGCTTTGAAATCTCATAAGTCTGAAAAAGGAAGACGACGACCAGGTTCTTTAGCACCGTGGCATCCCGCAAGAGTTACTTTTAGAACGCCTCAGGCTGGGCAAACAGGATATCATACTAGAGTGGTTTATAATAATTTAATCTTAAAAGTTGGTAAGATTTCTGAAAAAGATATTAACAAGAAAAGTGGATTTGATCATTACGGAGTTATCAAGACAGATTATATGATTTTGAAAGGCTCTATTCCCGGCCCTCAGAAAAGAGGACTTATGATCACTCCAGCGATTCGGCCTACTAGATACTGTGCTAAGAAAAAGTTTGAGGTGCTTGAGTTACGATGAAAACAAAATTATTTGATAAAGCAGGGAAGGAGAAAGGTTCTGTGGATTTGCCGAAGAATTTTTCAGAGAAGATTCGGGAAGATATTTTGTCAAAAGTGTTTGAGACACAAAGAGGAATTTATGCGCAAGCTTATGGTTCAATGAAAGGCGCTGGTACTCAATATTCTGCTTCGGGAATTATAAAGAAGAGGAGACATGATTGGAAGGGTTCGTATGGTAAGGGAATTTCTCGAGTTCCTAGAAAAATTATGTCGAGACACGGTGCGAGTTTTAATTGGATTGGTGCTACTGTTTCGAATACTCGTGGAGGTCGAAGGCCTCATGCTCCTCGAAGTGAGAAGAATCCATTTAAGAAGATTAATAAGAAAGAGCTTTTGATTGCATTTAATTCTGCTTTGGCAGGGACGATTAATGCTAAGTTTTTGGAAAAGAAGTATGGGCGAAAAGTTGGGTCGGGATTTGTTTTTGATGAGAATATTTTAAAATTGAAGACTAAGGATTTTATTGCTAGTATGAAAATAGTTTTCGGTGATGCTTTTGATAGTGTCTTAAAGCACAAATATGTTCGAGCAGGTATTGGAAAGATGCGAGGAAGGAAGTATAAGTCTAATGCTGGATTATTATTTGTTATTGGGAATGATGAGAAAATGAAACAGAAAGGAATTGAAATTGTTAATATTAAGGATTTAACAGTTAAGGATTTGTCGCCAAATGGAGAGCCTGGGAGATTAGTCTGTTATACTGAAAATGCAATTAAAAATATTGGGGAAAGATTCAAATGAAAACGTTAATTTTAGAGAAGATTAAGTCAACTGAAAAGATTGTTAGACAGATTGAAATAGATAATGTTTTGGTTTTCGTCGTCGATAGAGCAATTACTAAAGGAGAAATTAAGAAAGAAGTTGAATCGCTTTTCGATGTGAAGGTTTCGAAGGTAAGGACCCATACAATGAAGAATAAAAAATTAGCTTATGTTAAATTAAATGCCGACTATCCTGCAGTGGATGTTGCGACTAAATTGGGGATGATGTAATAAGATGGGAAAGAGAATTATTCAACAGCGTCGAGGAAAGGGCGGACATACCTACAGAGTTAGACAGAAGGCTGGAAAGTTTAGACCTGGTTATCTTGGAGATATGTCTGGGGAATTTGAAGTTATTAAACTGAGTGCTTCACCAGGACATTCTGTTCCGATTGCGAAATTTATGAATAAAGAGGGAAAAATTTTTGAAAATTTTGCTGCTAACCTTTTATATGTTGGTCAGAAGATTAATATTGGTGGAAACAAATCTGGAGATATTGCAAGGCTTGGAGATTTGAAGAATGGAGTTGAAATTTTTAATATTGAACATAACCTTAAAGATGGGGGACAGTTTGTTCGGACTGGTGGAAATGCGGCAACTATTATGAATAAAACTGGAAATATTGTTAGAGTTATGATGCCGTCTAAAAAGGAGAAAAAATTTGATATGAATTGTAGGGCAACAATCGGACGAGCTGCAGGAGATGGTAGACTAGATAAACCAATCTTGAAGGCAGGTAAGAAATTTTATATAATGAAAAATAAATCGAAGTTATGGCCTAGAGTTTCTCCAGTTAAGATGAATGCGATTGATCATCCATTTGGAAGTGGGCGAGGTAAGAGGATAAAAAGTAAGATTGCTAAGAGAAATTCTCCGCCAGGTAAGAAAGTTGGTTTAATAAGGCCAAGTAGAACCGGGAGGAAAAAACGATAAGATGGTTGAAATATTAGTGAAAAAAAATAAGGAAAAGTTTTATAGAGGAATAAATGTAGAAAAACTTAAAACTCTTAATGTTCGGGAGTTCGCTAAGTCGGTTAAGGCACGAGCTCGAAGGTCGCTTCTAAGAAACTATGATGTCGTTGAGGCATTTGTTAATAGATGTGAAGAAAAGAATGCAAAAAAACAAGTGATTAAAACCCATAATAGGGCCTTGGTTATTGTTCCACAATTGATTGGTAAAACTATAGGAGTTTACAATGGGAAAGAATTTGTCAAAGTTTTAATTAGTGATGAAATGTTAGGTCATAGGTTAGGAGAGTTTTCAATGACGAGAAAAATAGCTAAACATACAAAGGTAGGTGTTGGGGCAACTAAGTCCACGGCATCTACTGCAAAATAAAATGGTAAATGAAAAAACAAAATTAAATAAGAAAGTTGTTAAAAAAGTAGAAGAGATTAAAGAACAACCTAAGCCTGAGGACATTAAGACGTCTGAAGAAATTAAGGTTGAGAATAAAGTGGAGGAAACTAAAGAAATAGTAAAGAAGACTGAAAATGTAAAAAAAGATGTCGCGATTGCTAATGGTTTTTCTTTGAAGATTTCACCTAAACAATCGATTTATATTTGTAGATTTATTCGTGGAAAGAGTCCTGAAGTTGCGATTATGAGACTTAGAGATGTTATCAGCGAGAAGAGAGCTATTCCTATGGCTGGTTTAGAGGTTGGACATAGGAGGGGGAAGGGTCTTGCAGGAGGTCGGTTTCCTAAAAATGCTTGTAAGGCAATAATTGAAATTGTTAAACAGGCAGGAGCTAATGCGGTTGTTGCTGGCATCGAGAATCCAGTAATCACAATTGTCAAGTCAGATCAAGCTTCGACACCACATCGGAGAGAAGGACGAAAAGCTAAACGAACACACATTCATGTCGAGATAAGAAATAGGGAGGCAAAATTATAATGGAAGAAAAGAAATTTGTTGAAGTTAGAAAAGATGAATATAATATTAAGCAATTTGTAAAGCGAATGTTTGGGAAGGGAAAGGTTTCGAAAGTTCGGATTGAGTATACCCCTGTTGGTGAAAAAATTGTTGTTTCGACGCATAAACCTGGTTGGATTATTGGTAGACGAGGAGAGAAAATTAATGAGTTGACTTTGATTTTAAAGAAAAAATTTAAAATGGAAAATCCTCACGTAGATATCGATGAAATTTTGCATCCTGAATTTGACGCCCAGTTAGTTGCAGATGATATTGCTTTGACATTGGAGAGATTTGGGGCTATGAAATATAAAGCTACTAGTTATAGAACTCTTAGTAAAATTAAAAATTCTGGAGCTCTTGGTGCTGAGTTAAGAGTTTCTGGAAAGTTGCCAAGTGATAGGGCTAAACTTTGGAGATTTGCATTTGGTTATATAAAAAAGACTGGCGATGCTGCAAGTGTTGTTGATAGAGCCGAATCAGTTGCTAAAACTAAGCAAGGCATCGTCGGGATTAAAGTTGCTATTTTAGCACCAGGTGTCAAGGTTTGTGACCAGATTACTATCGACGAAGATTTTATGAATGAAGTTAAAAAAAATGCTACCTTTAAAGAAGTTGAAGAAACAGTTAAAAAAATTAAACAAAAAAGGAATGCAACTAAGAAATAATGGTAGAAAAAAATAATACTAAAAAAATTGACGTCGTGCGTGAAGGTATACCTGTTGATGTGAGTAAGAAACTTAAAGATTTAAAAATTGAATTGTTGAAAAATCCCACTAAAAGGGGAAGGATTAAAAAGGAAATCGCGCGGTTGTTAACTATGGCACGGAATAGTGTACCCTCTAAAAAAGGAACTGAAGTTCCAGCTTCATCAGGTAAAAATTTAACTAAATCGGAGGATAAAGCATAAAGTGGAAATTTGTCCGAAGTGTGGATTGCCTATTCCGGCTTGTGTTTGTAGTGAAATTGCTAAGACACAACAACAAATAGATGTTAGAACGGAAAAGCGGCGTTTCGGAAAAGTTAACACGGTAATAAGTGGATTCGACAACGGTGTTAATATGAAAGATATTGCACGGCAGCTCAAAATGAAAAGGGCTTGTGGTGGCACTGTGAAAAATGACGTTATCGAATTACAAGGAAATCATATCGGTCACATAAAACCTATTTTGGTTTCAATGGGTTTCAATGAAGAACAGATAAACGAATAAATAAAATGGTAAAAAAGGAAACAGTTAAAAAAAGTGTAAAGGCACCAAAGAGTGTACGCTCTACTTCTATAGCCTCGGCTAATATGGACAAAGAAGGGAAATGTAAAGATAGACTTTGTCCTATCCATGGAGATAGAAAATTAAAGATGAGAGGTAGAACTTTTGAAGGACTTGTTGTGAAGAAACTACCGGGGCGTGTTACGATTCAGTTTGAAAGAATGATAAGGTCTTCAAAATATGAGCGATATGAAAAAAGGAAGACGAAAATTCATGCGAGGTTGCCTGATTGTATGACTAACTATTTCGAGGAAGGAGATTTAATTCAGATTGCAGAAACTCGTCCGATTAGTAAAATGATTCATTTTGTTGTTTCAAAAGTAATTAAAAAAAAGGAGAAGAAAGAATGAAAGCAATTAGTGGACGGGCAACTAGAGGGTTGAATATTGGAAGTGTAGTAGAGGCCTGTGATAACAGTGGGGCGAGAATTTGTAGGATTGTTTCGGTTAAGCATGGTAAAACTAGTAAAGGTCGACAGGGTTATGCTAAGCTTGGGGATTGGGTAAAAGTTTCAGTTCGTAAAGGTGATCCTAAGATGAAGGGTGAGGTTTTCGATGCTGTTATCGTAAGACAGAGGAAGCCTTGGAGGAGGAATACTGGAGAGAGGGTTTGTTTCAGTGATAATGCCGTTGCACTTTTGAAAGATGAAAAAGGTAATCCTAAGGGAACACAAATCAAGGGTGCTGTTGCTCGAGAAGTTCAGGAAAGATGGAAGGAGGTCGCTAAAACAGCGAAGATAATATACTAAAATGAAATCAGAGTTTAATAAATCGTGGAACTCAAGTGAACAGCCTCGGAAACAAGTGAAATTTAGGGCAAATGCTCCGAATCATATTAAGCGAAGTTTTATGGGGGCGACTTTGGATAAAGCGCTTAGAGAGAAATATGGTCGAAGGAATATCGAAGTTAGAAAAGGTGATGAGGTAAAAGTTATGAGGGGCAAGTTTAAAGGAAAACAGGGTAAGGTGGGAGTTGTAGATATTAAGCGAACTCGAGTTCAGATTGAGGGTATTCAGAGAACTAAGCAAGGTGGAGAGAAATTAGAAACATGGTTCCATCCATCGAAGATTAAAATTATTATATTAAATGTCGAAGACAAGAAGAGATTGAAATCATCAAAGAAGATTGTTAAAACAGTTCCTCAAGAAATACCGGTCAAGGTAAGTAAGAAAGTAAATAAAGTAGGGGCGAAGAAATAAAATGCACATAAAGAAAACACAAATGCCCAATACCTGGCCAGTTCCACGAAAAGGTAAGCGAAAAAGATTTATAGCTGTTCCAAGCCATGCAACCAGCAAGGGTATCTCTCTTTTGTTTTTACTTAGAGATGTTTTGAAGATTGTTAAGACTCGAAAGGAAGCAAGATATATGACGTTGAATGGAATGGTTAAAGTTAATTATCATATTAGACATGATGTGAATTTTCCAGTACAGGTTTTTGATACTCTTAATCTTGAAAAAGCAAATTTAAATTATAGATTAGAAATTGTTAATAAGAAGTTTAGTTTAATGAAAATTTCCGCTAAAGATGCAGAGAAGAAGGTTGTTAAGATTATTGGGAAGAAGATTCTTGGAGTTAAGAAAGTTCAAATGAATCTTGATGATGGACAGAATTTTTTAACTAAAGAAAAGTTCTCTGTCGGAGATTCGGTTGTTTTGAATACTAAAGAGGATAAAATTGAAAAGATTCTTCCGTTAGAAAAAGGCTCTAAGATTGAAATCATTATAGGAAAACATTCTGGTGAAAAGGGTGAGCTTGAAGGGTTTAAAGAATTGGCTCGAGGACGAACTTATATTATTAAATTAGAGGATAAAGTCGTTAATCTGCCTTACAAGACTATTCTGGTGGTTGAATGATGGGAGAAAATATGGAAAATAAAATGAAGGAGATTAAATTGGAGAAAGTAATATTAAATATTGGTGGAGTTGCTGAGAAGCTTGATAAAGGAGTTATTTTACTTGAAAATATTAGTGGTAGAAAAGCTGTTAGGGTTAAGGCTACTAAAAGAATTCCGACGTGGAATGTTCGGCCAGGATTGGAAGTTGGAACGAAAGTTACTCTTAGGGGCAAGGATGCGATTAAGATGGTTGAGAAATTGCTTCCCGCGATTGATAATACTTTGAAAGAAAAACAGATTCAGAACAATTGTTTTTCATTTGGAATTCACGAATATATTGAAATTCCAGGCATTAAATATATTCGAGAAGTTGGAATTTTGGGATTTGAAGTTACAGTTGTTTTCTCTAGAGCTGGGAAATCTGTTGAAAGAAAAAAAATCAAAAGAGGGAAGGCACGTCGATTAACGGTTACTCGAGAAGAAATTGAAAATTATCTTATAACTAAATTTAATACTAGTATTTTGCGAAAGCAAGAGAAGATTGTTGACGATGACAGCGAGTGATTGGAGAAAAATAACTAAGCAGCTTAAAGGAAAACCGGCAGTACTTAGAAAGTTTTTAAAGCATAATAAACCTAAGGCTAGGGCGTTTGGCGTTGCTGCTCAGAAGTGTGAAATTTGTGGAAGGTATGGTGCCCATATTTCCTCTTATAATCTAAATATGTGTCGACACTGTTTCAGAGAGTTGGCAGTTGAACTTGGTTTCAAAAAATATAGTTAGGAGAATAAAATGTCACAAGATATAGTAGCAGATGGATTGAATCAAATAATGAATGCGGTCGGGATAGGAAAGCGAGAGATTAGGATTAAAAAATACTCTAAGGTCTTGATTAATATATTGGAAATGATGAGTGCGAAAAATCATATTAGTTATGAAGTTAATGAGAACGATAAAACTGTTACGGTTAAAGTCATAAAATTGAATGAATGTCGAGCAGTTAAACCAAGATATTATGTTGGAGTTGAAAATATTGATAGGTATCTCCGAAGGTTCTTGCCGTCGAGGAATTTTGGGAGTCTGATAATTTCTACAAATAAAGGTTTAATTAATTATAAGGAAGCTATTGCGAATAAAATTGGAGGAAGCGTTATTGCTTATTTTTATTAAAATGAATAAAGATCTCTCAAGAGTTATTGAAATTCCTGGAAACGTTGAAGTTGTAGTTAAGGGTAACCAAGTAATTGTTAAGGGTAATGGGAATGAGCTTATAAAAATATTTGATAAAGGGAAAGTTTCTATTGTATTTGCAGACAATAAAATTACGATTTCGGCTAAGGGTGCAACTCGGAGAGAGTCGAAAATGATTGGAACAATTTGGGCGTGTATTAATAATATGATTAAGGGTGTTGGCGAAAATTTTGTTTATACTTTGGAAATTTGTAATGTTCACTTTCCTATGAATGTTAAGGTAGAAGGAAATGAGGTTATTATCAAATCTTTTATTGGTGAAACGGTAAAAAGAGTGGCGAAAATTTTACCGAAGGTTAAGGTAGATATTAAAGGAAATCAGATTATAGTTTCATCTTGTGATATCGAGGCTGCCGGACAAACTGCGGCTAATTTGGAGAAGGCAACTCGATTAACTGGACGAGACCGAAGAATTTTTCAAGATGGTATATTTATGACAGAAAAACCTGGGAGGAAGATATAATGGTGGAGGCAAAGAAAACAACTAAGAGAAATAAGCCGTCGTTTTTGCGGAATGGCTGGCACAAACATATTAAGTTAGGTAGTACTGTAAAGAAGTCTCGGAAGTGGAGAGCAGCTAAAGGTAGACATAATAAGATTAGATTGAATCGAAAGGGACATTCGCGGAGACCGAAAGTTGGTTGGGGAGCAGAAAGTAAGGGTAAAGGTTTTATTGAAGGTATCGAAGCTGTTCGGGTTGAAAATTTGAAAGCATTAGAATCTTTAAAGAAAGGTGTTGGGATTATTATAGGTTCAGTAAGTAAGAGAAAAAAGGAAGCGATTATTA
The DNA here is from genome assembly GCA_043810285.1 of archaeon. GTDB lineage: Archaea > Nanobdellota > Nanobdellia > Pacearchaeales > GW2011-AR1 > JAGVXH01. The sequence continues at coordinate 8,746 of JBDROH010000027.1, read as the reverse complement.
TGAGAGCGAATGAAATGAAAATTAAAATATTAAATAAATATAAGAAAATTGTACCAAAAAGTACAACCCCTAATGTAGGGGGTAACAAATGAATTTAGCAAAAAAGAAAGAATTGGCTGCGAAAGTTTTGAAAGTTGGAAAGAATCGGATTGTTTTTATTGAAGGGCATTTGTCAGAGATTAAGGAAGCTATTACTCGGATGGATATTCAAGACCTTCATAAATCTGGAGCTATTCAGATTAAAGAAGTTAAGGGTAGGAAGAAGATAGTTAAGAGAAAACGTCGGAGACACATAGGGAAAATCAAGAAAAAAGTTAATAATCGGAAGGCTGAATATGTGATAATTACTAGGAAATTACGGAAACTAGTTCGGGGGCTTGTTCGAACAGGTGTAATTGATAAGACTAAAAACAGAGAGATTCGAAGACAGATTCGAGGACGGAAGTTCAAAAGCAAAAGACAGTTAAAGGAAAGTTTGGGAGAAATATTGTAATATGGGAAAACGAACATTGAAACGAAGGAGAAGAGAAAATCGGACAGATTACAAGACTAGACGACTTTTATTATTGTCGGAAATTCCTAGGGTAGTTGTGCGAATGACGAATAAATATTTTATTCTCCAAGCTGTTGAAAGTAAAGAGGCACAGGACAAAGTTATGGTTACGATTACCTCTAAAGAACTTTTAAAAAATGGATGGGATATTAAGGCTGGTGGAAGTTTGAAATCAATTCCTGCAGGATATTTGATCGGTTTGCTTTTTGCTAAGAAACTTAAAGGTGGAAAGTATATTGTAGATTTAGGTATGGCTCGGACAATTGCGGGCTCAAGAGTATTTGCGGTTGTTAATGGTTTGGTTGATGGAGGTCTAGATATTTCTGCAAATAAATCAGTTTTTCCGTCGAAAGAAAGATTGAATGGGGAACACTTAAAGAATGAGTTAAAAGATATGATTGCTAAAGTTCTCAAAAATGTATTATCCTCCTCAGTTAAAAAGGAGAAAGTGAAATAAAATGGTAAAAACTAGTAATGATAAAAAGGAAATTCAGGCAGAGGAAATTGCTGAAAGAGAAATGGAGACAGAATTAACTCCAGAAGAACAATTAAAGGAGATGGATGAAGAAGTTGAGGTTGTTGAGAAAGTTAAGGATGATAAAGTTTCTAAAGAAGCTGATGAATCTTTTAAGGTTGAAGAGGGTCGTGGAAAGTTTAAGAGAGAAGATTGGAAAGATAGGTCTGCTCGTGAAGCTTTGGAGAAATTAGATAACTGGGTACCTAAGACTCAATTAGGTAAGGATGTTCGTGCGGGAAAAATTAAGAATATTGACGAGATTTTTGCTGAAGGTCGAAAGATTATGGAGCCGGAGATTGTGGATTTATTGATTAAAGATTTGAGGACTGATAGTTTGTTTATTGGTCAGGCAAAGGGTAAATTTGGTGGTGGAAAGCGAAGGGCGTTTAGACAGACTCAGAAAAAAACTAAAGAAGGTAATATTTTGACTTTCAGTGTTATGGCTGTAGTTGGTGATGGTCATGGGCATGTAGGGATTGGATATGGTAGAGCGTCTGAAACACTTCCAGCAAAAGAGAAGGCATTTAGAATTGCTAAATTGAACATTGTTAAAATTCCTCGAGGATGTGGAAGTTATAACTGCTCGTGTGATGAGGAACATAGTATTCCTTTTACAGTTGAAGGTAAGTGTTCTTCAGTTCGTGTTAAGTTGATACCTGCTCCACAAGGAACTGGATTAGTCATCGGTAATGAGATGAAAAAGATTTTAAAAGTTGTTGGGATAAAAGATGTCTATGGTAAATGTTTGGGAAAGACTAGAACGACATTTAATGCTGCAAAGGCTTGTATGGCTGCTCTGAATAAATTAGGAGATATTAAATTATGATATTAGTTGTTAGAATTGCTGGGCAAGTTAAGAATAAAATTAGGGATAATGAAACTTTGATGAGGCTTAAGTTGAACAAAAAGTTTGCATGTGTTTTGATTAAAGATGACGATGCTGTGCGAATGGGAATGGTTAAGGCTGTTTCTCATATGGTAGCTTATGGAAGTGTTCATGATGATTTTATTAAAGATTTGAAAGTGGCAAGGAAAGATAAGGAAGGGGTTTATTTTTTGCATCCGCCACGAGGAGGATTTAAGAAAAGTTCGAAAGTTGCGACACCTAAAGGGATTCTTGGTAAGCATGAAGATATTGTTAAATTGGTAGGACGAATGTTGTAAGATGGTAAAAACACACAAGAGAAAAAAGAGCTCAAGAATTCGAGGTGCACGTACTTGTGGATGGGGATTCCGACAGAAGCATAAAGGTCACGGTAACAAGGGTGGTTTCGGTATGGCTGGGGCAGGGAAACATAAAGCGCAATCTACATTGATGACAGATACTAAAAAGAAAAAACAATATTTTGGGAAGAAAGGTTTGACGTCTAGAGGAACTGAAAGAGTAAGAAATGAGACGATTAATTTGAGAGATATTAAAAATAATTTTTTCGAAAAGAATGGAGATAAAATTGATTTTTCTAAACATAAGATTCTTGGAATGGGAGAAGGATTTAATGCAGAGATTAAAGCTTTGAGTGCTACAGCTTCAGCAATTGAGAAAATGGAAAAGGCTGGTGGGAAGATTGTTTTGATTGATAAGAAAAAAGGTGTTAAGCAATGGGTTGTAGTTAAGAAAGTAGTTAAGAAAGTAGAAAAGAAAGTGAAGAAAGAGAAATAATTTTGAACTATCTTAATATGTATCCTTTTCTTAATAGCAAGGATTGTAAATCTTGTATACTTTTCTTCATATGAATAGGATGTTTCCTTCTCTTAAAGAGTATAAATATAATTGTAATAATAACTAATGTCGCCAAAATAATTTGGAATAATAGATTTTTTTCCCTAGGCTCATAGATATTAAACCACGCACTCGCACCGGCTATTTGGTTGCTATAACTGACCCTTACATAAATCAAATATCTCCCAGGAGAAACATCTGAGGGAATGTGGAATTTCTTTAAAAAATTAAGACTTGTCTCTACGGCTTTGAATTCTTCTTCAAAAATAATTACTTTTCCCTCGCTGTCTTTTATAAAATATTCAATTTTTGCATCTACTCTGCCGGTTTCACCCAAATTAAAAAGTTCTATCTCCGAGATAAATTCTTCTCCTGCGAATATTTCAATATAATTTTTAGGAACACTTACCCTAACATCAAATAATTCTTTTTTGGATTCAACAACAATAGAAAATAAAATTTCTTTTTCGAACTTCTCAGATTCCAAAATTATCTTACCTATATAAATATCTGGAACTTGATCTTCACGAGCAATAAAATCTATATAAATTGTCTTAGATTCTAATGGGCCTAGATTAAATGATGATTCACTTAACTTAACAAGTTCCTCCCATCCTTCTACATTCATTTTCACATTTAATCTACGGTTTTCTTTATTTGTTATGATAATCTTTTCTGTAACAATTCCTCCCTGTTTAACTTTAACTCCAATTAGGTCGTTATCAATAAGGAATACTTCTTCAGCAACTGCTGTGCTCCCGCCTCCACCTCCCCCGCTAGGAGTTACGACAGTAGTTTCGTTTTCAGGAGTTTCTTCTACTGAATATGAATCAAAAAACTGTTGAATGTTAAATATTAAAATACCTTCAGAATAATTAATTATTTGACAGATAACTGAAGGACAAACTTCGCCACCGATTAGAATTTGGGGGTCAGAAAAGGTTAGGTTATAAAATGATATTGTAGCAGGCGTATCGAAATTTGGCAATTCGGTAGAGTTTATATAGATATAATGTGAGGAGATGTTAGTGTATGCATCTAAATCTACAATATTATCGGTGGTATCTCTATCATCAGTTACATTAATTGTTTCGTTGAAAGTTATTTTACCGTAGTCGGAATTTTCCAGAACAATATTCTCTAAGGACTGGAGTTCTTCATAAGTCGATAAGTTAAAATCTGTGGAACTTCCTTTCTTGGAACCTTTATACTCATCATAATAAATCTTTAGCTTAGAGGTATTGACTGTAAAAACTCTGCTCCTGGATGACACTCCGTAGCTATTGTTTGCATAGAGATAGAGGGTATGTATTCCGTCATTAACCGAGAAATTTTTGGGTGAAGAGACTGTGGTGTTAGTGCCATTATCTATATTATACCAGACTATCTCCCCATTGGTTACGTAATTTAATAAAAGAGTTGTGGCAATATAAGTTTCGCTTTTAGGAGATAAAATATTAATGGATGGAGGTCCAATAATTGAGAGAGCTATAGCTGTATTAGCGTCAATTGCTTTTCCTGTCGCAACAACATCTCCAGTTATACTCTCGTTAATAGCAAGACAAAATGTACAAAAGAAGAATATACTAATAATAAAAAAGAGGGTTAGTTTTCCCATTTTAAATAAAATATAAATTAACTTATAAAACTATCCGTGCCTTTTATTTTTTGGATTTCTTTTTATTAATCCAAAAGATTATTATGACAAGGATTATTACAATGATTGCTAATATCCATCCCCCTACAGGCATACCTACTTCCGCTTTAGGTACTACTACTGGAGGCACGAACAAAACACTATTCTCTTCAGTAACAACTTCTACAACAAATTTAGTAGTGAATCCTCCTGAAACACCCACCATACCTTCTTCTTCTGAGGAAACTTGCATAAATGAAATAACTACTTCTCTCTTTCCCCCCTGTGTTATCTCCTCGGGAACTGTTACTCTTATTGGGACTTTTACATCTTCAGTTCCAAATGGAACAGAATAAAGTGTATCCAAATTCACTAAAGTGGCAATCCCATCACCATCGTCAGTAATTTCTGCTTTAAAGACCATATCACTACCGTCGCCCATCATGTTCTGTAATGTTAATTCCATTACTGTAGACTCTCCAGGAGCTAACTTCAATGGGTTCTCATCCCAATAAGGAGTCGATGCACCAAAAGCACTAACTAATGAAATCGCCATAGTCAATACGAGGACTAACGACATTATCATCATCTCTTTTTTCATTATTTTATTCACCATTTTTTTATGTAATTATTTGTACATTCCAAGCATTTGCTCCGGATGCATAATCTTGTGCACTAATAGTTGTTGGCATTCCTTTTAAGCAGAAGTATAATTGTTCTTGTCCTGATGTTTCATCTCCTGCAGCTATGGAATTATTTCCACTTTGTAATATTGTAGAGGTAATATTAATACTTGTTGCGTTGGACATTACAGTTGTTGATCCACATCCAGCTGTTGCTTCAACAGTAAAGTTGTGTGCATAAATATACTCTGTAGTTGTAATGGAACCAGCTAAATCATAACCTGTAACGTTTATGCTTAAGGCTTCATCATTACCTGTATTGTTTATCTCGATTGGGTCGTTATTTGAACCTGTATCGGTCGCAATAATATCTAGGCTTCCCCAAGTTAGTGCTGTTGGAGACATAACCATTGAAGTTAATAAGTTATATGTAAATGTCTCTGTAGCATTTTCTCCGCTTGCTTCATTGATATCATCTATTGTGGCGTTGATTGTCCATTCTCCACTACCATCCCAATATTCCAGCCCCACCCTACATGAATACCCCGCAGATGTATCATTAAAGTCTCCAACTAAAACACAAGAAGTGTTCAATCTTGTAGTTTCTGTAGCTTTTTGAAATCTTAATTCAGCAGTTGTATCATTAAGGTTAGCAACACCATCAGTATCTGTAGCATTAAAAGTAACAACAATATATCTCGTTCCACCTTCGGATGGGTTCTGTGAAGAGTTGGATATTGTAACATTATAAATTGTTGGGGCATGGTTTCCAACTGTAACGGCTAGAGAGGCAGTATCAGATGCTACTTTTCCAGTCATACTATTGTACCATTCAACAATCCCTGCAGATGCAAAAGATAATGATAGCAATAATGATAATGATAGCAATAAACATCCAGTTGTAAAAAATATTTTTTGTTTCAAATTTTCTACTCTTTTTTTTGTTTGCATGAAGTATTTATATGAATATTCTTTTTAAACATTTCTATGTTTAAGATTTTTAAGGGTTCGTCAAAAAAGGAGATTTTAGTTTCTAATCACTTTTTATGATAGTTGTTTTAACATATGAATCTAAAATAAGTTTTATCTTTTGAAATCAGCGACGATAAGGTTTGTAGAGATTGAATGGGGGTTTTCATTTTGGAGATAACTACCTAGCAGTATAAGAAATTAAGTTATATCGAAGAAGAATCTACAAATTAATTTTAAATTATTGGAGGAGAATTGTAAATAGATAAATAAAAATTTTAATAGGTTGGTTTTTAATAATTATTAAGTTTAATTTTGAAATCAATATGATTTTATTATTTAATGTTTATTTTTCCGGTGGCTCTTGAAGAAATTGTCCAAATGTTTCTCTGGTCTCTGTTCAATATTTTTCCGATTTCGCTATATTTCATATTCTTTTCGTGGAGGTAAAATACTAGGGATTCTAATATAGTTAAGTTTCTGTTTTCGAAAATGGTTATGGGTATATAGATATCCTCGGTTGAGACCTCTAAAAATTCGTCGTTTTTAGCAATAGCCCTATTATAGGAAGACCATATCGTTCTTTGGTCTCGTTTTAACTCTAGTCCAATTTCGCTGTAACTCATCTTTAGGTTCTCCCGCATATATTTTGTAATAGCTTCTAGTCCGCCGATTTTTTCACTGAAGATTGTGATTGGGATTGAAACGGCTTTTATTCCTTCTATGTTTCGGACAACTTTTCTGCTGATTCCGTATTTCTTTCTTATTTCTTCTACTAGGAGGGTTAGTATTTCTACATTACTCAACCCATTTTCTTCCATTGTGTTTTCTAATATAAGGCAGATTGCTTCGGCTAGTTTATCTCCTTCGTAATCTTTTCTGCCTTTCACCCATTTAACTAGTAGTTCGACAACTTCTAACTTTCCTAAATCATGCTTCTTTCGAATAGTGTTTAGAATTGAGCTGACTGATTGGATGATGTCTTCGTCTAGTCTGATAAGTCCTTTTTTCTTTCTTTTTGTTGGGATAAGTAGGACTAGGAAGATTCTGATTGTCCAGACGAGTGCTCCAGATGAATAGTCTTGTGTGCTGATGTCGCTTGGAACTCCTTTTAGGCAGAAGTATAATTGTTCTTGTCCTGATGTTGCGTTTGCGAAGTTTAGGGTATTGTTTCCTCTTTCTAGTATTGCTGAGAGAATCGTCACGTTGGTAGCGTTGGACATTGTGTTCCCCGAGCATCCATCGGTTGCGTTATCGACGGTAAAGTTGTGTGCATAGATATAGTCTGTTGTTGTTTCGTCACCTTGAAGGTCATATCCTTCAACACTTATGTTTAAGCTTTCGTCATTTCCTGTGTTGTTTATTACAATTGGGTGGCTGGTGGAAGGGATGTCTGTATCTGTAAGATTGATTGTTCCCCATTCTAATGCTGTTGGCGACATGACCATTGCTGTCAGTAGATTATAAGTAAAATTCGTTGAGGAATTTTCTGCACTCTCTCCTGAGTCGTCTTCAATTGTTACATTGATTGATTGTCCAGTTTCCGGCGTCGTCGAAATACAGCATACCAATTGTACAGGAATAGTTTGCTTCGTTTCCCGAAGCATTTAGTTCGACACAGGAAGTATTCAACCTTGTGGTTTCTCCATCTTTTTGGAATCTTGCTTGGGCGGTTGCAGGGTTAAGGTCTGTCGCACCCTCGGTGTCGTTGGCGGTGAAGTTAAAAGTAATGTTTCTTATGTTTCCTTCTAAGGGATTATATGAAGAATTAATTTCAATAGATATTATTTGAGGTGCTGTATTTTCTCCTTCTTCTAATCCGCCATCGGTTATCGTCCAACTATGAACTCCAATAAGTGTTGTATTCCTCGCACTCGTCGCATCAGAACTATACTTCGAACTTCCACCATGGAATGGAACCGCACTCTGCAAATTAGGCGTCAAACCTGCCCATCCAATTAATAAACTATCATAATTCGCCGTAGACAAAGTAACTCCATCAAACATATTTTCCATAGTTGTAACAGATGAAACATTCCACGAACTTATGTTTTGGTTGAAGGCGGAAGCATTATAGAACATATACTGCATATCATTGACGTTTGAGGTGTCCCAGTTGTTTAGGGGTTGATTGAAGGAGATTGCAGAATAGAACATACCATTCATGTCTGTGACACTGGAGGTGTTCCAATTTGAGATGTTGCCATTGAAGGCGGAAGCAGAACCGAACATATTCGCCATATCTATGACGCTGGAGGTGTTCCAATTTGAGATGTTGCCATTGAAGGCGGAAGCACTTTCAAACATACCTGCCATATCTATGACGCTGGAGGTGTTCCAATTTGAGATGTTGCCATTGAAGGCGGAAGCACTATAGAACATATAATACATGCCTGTGACGCTGGAAATATTCCAGTTATTTAGGGATTGGTTGAAATTTAATGCAACAGAGAACATCCAATCCATATTTGTGACTCCTCCAGAAACATCATCAAACCAATCTTCCGCAGTAAAAGTTGTTATCCCTGATGCACTATAGAACATCTGATAAGAACTATTAATCCCTGTTAGACTATTCGACATCGGAGTTAAAATATCATTCAACAAATCTTCCGTCCCTTCATAAAACGAAACCCGATTTACATAACCAGTTAGAGAAATATTATAATCTCCTGCCGTCGCAAACTGATGACTTCTTAATCCCGTCCCATTATAAGTATTATTATTT
>JBDROH010000026.1:0-10523 GCA_043810285.1 archaeon | reverse complement strand
CAAGGAGATATTGAATATACCCTTATTGATGAGTCTGATGAAACAAGTATCCAAAATCAAGATTTTGTCAATGATAAATTAGAGAGGATTATAATAAAAACAGGCTCGGGAAAAGAAGATTTGAGAACAAAATTATGGTATAGAAACACACCAAAAGATATTCGTATTAAGAAAATTTTCGAACAGGGAAATAACATCTACAATAATTTAAGGAGAAAGATTAAAAGAAAGTTGAATAAAGATACAAGGTGACCAAAGAAAAGATTTTTCAATAGAATTCGTCGGGCTTATGTTCATTTGAATAGTTAAAATTATCTTAAACGAATAGTTTCTAAATTCTTGGGCACCGAAGTTTCAATTCTTTTCGATTTGTAAATACTTGATGCAAGGTCGAGAGCCCTAGACTGTTCGCCGTGATTGATAATAACTTTTCTAGGTTTTGGATTTACTTGACTTATAAACGCCATTAGTTCGTTTCTCGAAGAGTGACCAGAGAATCCTTCAATGGAGAGAAACTTAAATTTAAGTGGGACAACCATATCACGCCCATTAACATTGAATGTTGCTTCTTTGACTCCTTCTTGAAGTTGTCTTCCTAATCCTCCTGGAGGCTGGTAACAAGAAAGACATAATCCATTTACTTGACTATCCGCAAATTCCCTTAAGTATTCTACTGAAGCCCCTCCAACAAGCATACCTGAAGTTGCTAAGACTATACAAGGTCCGCCCTCAATTACATTCTTCCTTTCTTGAGATGAACCAACTCGGTGAAATATCTCCGATACAAATGGATTTTTATCCGCGAAAATTAAGGAACGTAACGAGTTTGATAGAAAATCTGGATAAGCCGTATGGATTGCATTAATGTCCCAAATCATTCCATCAATATAGATGGGAACTGTCGGAATTTTTCCAGTTTTCATTGCATCTTCAAGGATAAGCATCTTTTCTTGAGCATGGCCAGTTCCTAATTCTGGTAATAAAACCTTTCCACCATTAGAAATAACATCATTTATGAAATTGATTAATTCATCTTCAGATTCTTTTCGCGGAGGATAATTACAGTCCTTCCCTCCATAAGTTGACTCTAATTGGAGAGTTTCTATTCTCGGAAAGTATGATGTAGCGGCTTCAAGTGAACGAGATTTACCAAATTTAATATCTCCAGAATATACATAATTATGTAATCCATTTCCAATATTAAAATGAATCATTGCCGAGCCTAAAGTATGGCCTGCATTATATAGTGTGATTCTGATATCGGGAGTGATATCGGTTACCTCGCAGTAGTTTAGAGAGATAGAATGTTTGACCATACTTCGGATATCTGTAGATTTGAATAGGGGGGCAGCCGCTTGTTTGTATGCGACGCCTATGAAGTCAAGTGCCATTAGTGCGGCAATGTCTCGCGTCGGTGCAGTCATATAGACCGGACCTTTGTATCCCATCTTGTAAAGATAAGGAACTAACCCTGAATGGTCGAGGTGCGCGTGTGAGATGATAACCGCATCAATTGTTGATAAGTCGAATTCAGGGACTTCAAGGTAAGGATATTTATTTTTATCATTAGAAGATACATCTACTCCACAATCAATTAAAATTTTTGATATCGGTGTTTGCAAAAGAAAACAACTTCTTCCTACTTGACGTCCACCACCGAGTGCCGTGATTCTCACCCATTCTTCCATTTTTTCAGGATTCCATCCCTTGTAAATTTTTTCTCCAATATTATTCAGGAATTTTTTTCGATATGAATTATCTTGATAAAGGACCTCTCGGATTTTATCTGTAATTTTTGATTGGATTGCGGCAGAACGTTGAACTTGTGGTGTCCACATCGTTGTCTGTTTAATTTCTTTCAGAAGAAACCCTCCTTTTCCAATTGCTAGACCAGGCCTTTTTGTCTCAATGATTAGGGTACTTCTTTGTGGGTCAAAAATAATTTGTGTAAGTTCAGTTTCCGCAGGGAGAATTTCTCTAACTCTCTTCTCAGTTTCATCTTGAGACATAAGAAGCGATTTATCTGCTCGAAGTTCAATTCTTTTTTTAATCGTATTAACGACATCTTTAATCGCAGCATCACCATTTTTGAAGAATGCACTATCTGTAGTATACACTATAATATTCGCTCCTTCAAATATCGTAGAACTGACCACTCCTCTTGGAAGTTCAGCTTCTATTGTTTTTAAGATATCAACCATTTTCTAATTTCGAAATTTTTAAAAAGGGTTCCCGTGACCTGAAAGGTTATGCCCTTTTAGTACTATTTTGCACAATAACTATCGGTGTTCTTTGTAAACCTTCTCTACTCTCTGTTTTGAAACGTGTTTGATTCCATCTTTGGTAATCGTGAATACATCAATTCCACATCCAGACGCAGTGTCTCGTTCGGAAGCCGCTTTGATAGCTTCTGTTGCTAACTCTACTCCTTCTTCTACAGTTAAATCTTTTTTGTAGGATTTCTCTAAAAGTCCTAATATGTAAGGCATCCCTGAAGAAAAATTAGCATCAAAATCTTCAATTTTCATTACACTCCCTGCAGGCTCTATCGAATAAAGCTCTGTTAAACCGTCTTCATTTACTCCTCCAACCATTAATCCTGCAATAAACTGAATCATCGTTGGTTGCCGAATGCTCTTATAATTAACTGCAGCGATAAGATTTGCAGCCTCCTTAACTGTCGGTCTTTTTTTATCCCTTAACTCTTTAATTCTCAATTGTGCCTTTACCAATCTTTGTAACATATCAATATCTGAAGATACGCCAGTCCCAGAAGTAATTAAATATTCATTAATTGGAATAATTTTATCTGAGTTTTTATTCATAACAATTTGACCTCCGACTGTTGTTTTTCGGTCACCAGCCATAACAATCCCATTTTTACAGACAAGTCCAACTAAACTTGTACCACTTGACAAAATGTTCTTTTTTAAATCTTCATCCATTTTAGAATCTAATACAATTAGAATTTATAATAATTATTAGAATAATCTGTTTAAAAGGTTTTTGGTAGCCTTGTGCCTATGTAGATTTTATAAAGGAAGATTTCATATAAATTTTATGGATTACGAATCATTATTAAACAAAGCGTATGAAAAAATCAAACCGGTTGAAGACTGTGAAAGGTTTGAAATTTTAAAGGTTAAAGGACATCATGAGGGGACTAAGACAATTATTACTAATTTTGGACAGATTGTTAATTGTATTCGTAGAAGCCAAGAACATTTGATTAAATTTTTGAATAAGGAATTAGCAAGTTCAAGCGATATAAATGGAGAACGGTTAATCTTCTCACGGAAACTTTCTTCAAACGATATCAATGATAGGATTGAGAAATATGTTAAACGATTTGTAATTTGTTCAAAATGTGGAAAACCAGATACAGAGCTGGAAGGTATTGGTGGAAAAGTTTTTTTAAAGTGTCTAGCTTGTGGAGAAAAATATGAAGTACAGAAAATTTGATTTAAACGGCAGATACCAACTAAATTGAAGGAGGAAAAACATGGAAGGATATTGTGTTAAATGTAAGGAAAAGAAAGAAATGAAAGACGTTAAGATGACGCAGACCGCTCGTGGAGGTTACATGGGTAAGGGTAATTGTACCAGCTGTAATTGTGGAATGTGTAGGATTATGTCTAAAGATAACGCTGAAAAGGCTGTTGCAGACGGTTCAGCTGAAAAAGCATATTAATTTATAACCCCCTCCCAAAAGGGGTTTTAATTTTTTATTTATTAAATCAAAAATTCTTTTTTTGGAGCTTCAAAATATTTTTTTGCGGCAATTGTCCAAAACTGAGGGTCACAACCGCTTTTCTTAATCTCTTTTCCTATAGTAAATTTTTCTGGGGCAGTATCAAGATGAGAGATAATTCTTAAACATATTTTTTGGATATCGGTTAATCCAAATTTTCTCGCACCTTCATAAATCATTGCTTGTTCAAATGGCCACACAGTATTGGCATGGTATTGGTCTCCAACTTTTCCAGCCATCTTAGGACTAAGGGTTCTATATCCTATTTTTGTTTCTAATTCTTTTGATGAGTTAACAATGCCATTTAATTGCTCATCTGATATATCGCTAGGATCAAGATAAAAAAGGGAGTGAAGTAAATCTGAAGATGCTCCATGTATTGGACCATGAGCATCAATAGCGATACAATAAGATTTCAGTTTTGGATAATATAATTTTTGCAAAGCAGTTACCATTTTTTCTGCCTGTTCTTTCAATCTTTTTGAAGAAAGAATTTTGGCGCCGCTTTTTAGACCCCTCATATTTTGAATATGAGCGAGAGTATAAACAACAGGATAGCGAGGTTTGCCATTTTTTCTTCTTAAAATTTCCGAGTCTTTCCAATAAGTTACCTTCAATGCAAAATCCTTTGCCCCAGACAATTTAGGGTCCTCTGCAAACAAATCTTTTTTTAAGTGAGAAATAATATATTCACATGCCTTTTCTATCTGTTTACTTTGTTTCGTTGCTAACTTTTTGTCTTCAGTAAGTTTCTGATAAACTTCATGACCGATTAAATAGAGTGCCGTAGTATCACAGGCGCTAAATTCTGTTGATTTCCCATGTATTTCAACTCCAGGAAATTCATGAAATATCTTACCAGGCTCTTCCCCAGTATAAGCGTTTTTTTCATTCCCTTGTTTAGATGCACAGAAAGACAACTGGTGTTTTAATGCTTTAGAATCTTTCATTAAAATTGCTGAAATAATACTGTCCCTGGTAAAGTTTCTTGGAAAATGAGGCAGTCCAGCTTTATAGAGCAAGAAACCTTTATGGTTTATTTTTAATCTTCTCATCTTTTCTTTATCCCTCTCCAGGAGTTTTACCTTTTTATATCTTTTATGTTCAAGATTATAATAGATTTAGAGAAGATAATGCGTTGACGATTATTTTATAAAGTGCTTCATTTTTCTTCTGTTATGGGCAAAGATATTATATTAAAGGTTCATAAATCTTATCGATGGGTCGTCGCTGTTTGTGATGAGGAGCTTCTTGGTCGGAAGCTAGTTGACGGAAAAAGAGCTTTGGATTTGTCTGGTCAATTTTTCAAAGGAGAGACTATGAACTGCGATGAGGTGAGGAAAGAGGTATCAAGGTGTAAAGACGAGGATGCGACTTTTAATTTTGTTGGAAAAAGATCGGTCAAGATTGCGAAAGAATTAGAAATTGTGAACGACGAGAGTGTTATTGAGATTGAAGGAATTCCATTTGCATTAGTCCTTCTTTAGAGTGAAGTTTATAAACGAATTTTTGTTGAATTATATATGGCGTTCAGTAAATTTAAAGATAAGTCTAAAAAAAATAAGGAAAAGGTTTTTGTACCTGGGCAGGAAACCTCAAGTTGGGTGAAGTTGCCACAAAGTCATGAAGTTATAGGGATTATTACACAAAGGTGCGGAGGTTCACGAATGATAGTTTCGTGTATGGATGGAAAAATGCGGAATTGCAAAGTGCCTGGTAGAAAGAGGCGAGGGCTTTGGTTGAGAGAAGGTGATGCAGTAATTGTCGAGCCGTGGGAATTTGACAACGACAAAGGAGATGTTTTGTTTAAGTATACCCCTAATCAAGTTATAAAGTTGAAATCTATGGGCAAGTTGGATAGCGGGAAAAGCGAGTTTTAATTAATCTTATAAACATCCATTCTTTTTATATATCATGAGAAATGTAATCGTTGAGAAAATTAATAAGATTAAGAAAGCCGTGCCTGCAGTTGAGAATAAAATAAAAGTAAAAATTTCTTTTCAAAAAAACAAGATTGCAGTGAAAGGTTCAGAGCTTAACGAGTATTTAGTTGAACAGATTATCCGAGCGGTAGACTTTGGGTTTGACGTTGAAGATGCGTTATTGTTAAAGAATGAGGATTTTGTTTTAGAATTTATTGATATTAAAGGGCACACTCATCGAAAGAATTTAAAAGAGGTTCGAGCACGAGTGATTGGAACAGAAGGGAAGGCAAGAAAAACAATTGAAAATTTGACGGGAGCAATTATTATTATACAAGGGAATAAGATTGGAGTTATTGTTGATAGTGAGCATCTTGATTCAGCCATACAATCAATTATCTCTTTAGTTCAAGGAGCAAAGCACGGAAATGTTTTTGCATATTTAGAAAAGCAGAATGTTTCACGAAGGAAGTTTATGGGAGAAGATTTGGGATTGAAGGAAGGGATTGAGGAATAAAGGCTGTGATATTTTTTATAGGACAAGTTTAAAAATGATTTAAATTTCTAGTTATCATTGCTTCGGTAGCTCAGCAGGTAGAGCACACGGCTGTTAACCGTGTTGTCGGAGGTTCGAATCCTCCTCGAAGCGTTCTTAGACTCGAAACGAAGACAAGTTGGAGGCGAAAATCTTTGCTCGAATTTTTCTCAACGAAGTGATTAGAAAAATTTTAGAGTGAAGTTTGAGCTGTTTGACTAATTAGAGGTATACAAATTGCTCGGAACGAGAGAAAATTTTATCTTGAAATTGCATTAAATTTATAAATTGAATCTCGAGTATTATTAAATGAAAATATTAACGACAAATTCTGCTGGAAATGATAGATTTGGAGGAATCCATACCCGTAAGCTTGAGCAGATAAAATATTCTCCAAATCATTCTTTTAATATTATTGAATTAAATCATGAAAAGAAATATATCTCTAGGGATAATTGTAACATCCACAAAATTGATGTAATGGGGAGAACTGGTGGAAAAAGTATATTTAATATTTTATCGAACTCTTCGAATTTTAATGAATTCAATCATGGCATAGAAAAATTAGTAAATGATTACCAGAATATTATTCGAGATGTTAATCCTGATGTTATACTGATTCCAGGGACTTCCCTCACTAGTTATTTTTTATTTAAAGCGTGCCGGAGGGAAGAAGTTTTGAAGAATACTGTTCATGAATATGCCGGAGTTTTAGAGAAGGAGATTGGAAATTATATAGGGGACACGAGGGTTATTCTAGGCCAGATTGGAAAACAATTTGTTTCTGATATTGCTCGTGCAAATATGACTTATATGTTCCCCTCTAAGATTTGTAAAGAGGAAGTTGAACGAATTCACAACATTAAATTAGACGATAGCTATATTGTATGGAATGGTTTATCTGAAGGTTTTTCTCCAAAATTTATTAATAGGAAGGTTCCCAAAAATTTGACATTAGGGTATATTGGCAGGGTTCATCATGTAAAAAATTTACCTTTTTTTCTTAATTTAAATGAGAATATGGGCAGAAATGCTAGGTTAAATATCATAACCGACCTAGTTTCCGCAGCCTCTAAAGAAACCGGAAAGGCCCTTATTGAAAAAATAAGTGAGGGAGAAATCTTCTATTATGCTCCTAGAGATAGATCTAAACTAGGAAAATTCTATGCACAAAAGCTTTCTGCAAGTATCGTTCCATCATTTTTCGAAACATATTGTAACGGTGCTGTCGAGTCAATTGTTTGTGGTACACCCACACTCTTGTCCGATCATGCTGGTGCTAAAGAAGTTTTTGATAAATATGGTCTCAGCGATCTTGTTTTCTCAATAGATAGTATGGATTCATTTAACAAAGCTCTAGCTTCCGCAGAAAATCAGAACTTTGAAATAGATCCTAAGTTAAGAACACAAATATATGAAGATTTATCTTGGGAAAAAGTTATTGAAAAATATAATGCTATAGCTGAAGAAGTAGCCTCCAAATAACAGTTCAATAATTTTATAAACTTCCTACCTTACAATATCTTATGGATTTAAAGACTGCAATCAAAAAGAGGAAAAGTGTTCGAAGATATTTTAATAAAAAACCCGATTGGAGGAAAATTATTCGAGCAATTGATGCTGCAAGGTTTGCTCCAAGTGCTGGAAATAATTTTGTATTAAAATTTATTTTAGTTTCAGACGAAAAGAACATTGCAAAATTGGCAGAAACTGCACAGCAAGATTTTGTTGGAACTGCGAAGTATATTGTAGTCGCTGTTAGTGACGATTCTAAACTAGTTAGAAGTTATGGTGATAGGGGTCTTCGTTATACTTCACAACAAGCCGGAGCCGCAATTGAAAATTTTTTGCTTGCCTTAACCGAACAAAATTTAGTCACAACATGGGTAGGTTATTTTTATGATGAACAGGTTAAAGAGACATTAGACATTCCTGAAAATTTATCTGTGGAAGGAATCTTTCCCATAGGTATAGAAACAAAAATTAAAACTTCAGAGAAACGGAAAATAGAATTAGAGAATATATTATATTTTGATAAGTGGAAAAACAAAAAGATGACACCACATACTACTGTTAGCGTAGATGCGGTTTAAATTTATAACTTATTATAAGAACTTATATAAGATTCCCATCTTATTTCACCCCAGTCCAAACATAATTCGGACAACTTCCAATCATATTGCTCCCAGCTTTATCAACCCTCAACAAATCACAATAATCTCGAGAATCAATTTTCACCGACGAATCAGATTTTAAAGTACTAACAAAATAATATTCCGGCTTCCCAAAAAAATCATCTTGATACTCAACTGTCCACGACGACACAGCCTTCCCATCAGAAAAACCCACTGTAGACGGATTCTCATTAACCGAATCATCGCCAATTAAATCATCCTCCCAAATCACAAACAAATCAATTTCTTCACTGTCGCAATCAGTCCCTTCCACCGTTAACGAAACCTGCTGACCTTCTACTGCCGAAACTACCGACCAAAAAGCATTAGTTAAAACACATTCAGGAGTTGAAGAACTTCCCCCACCACTAGAACCTCCCCCAGAACTTCCACTATCGACGACAACAGGAATTTCTTCCTCTTCTTCACTTTCATTTACAGAACATTCCAAATCACTTCCCGAACAATCCTCGTCGACGCCGTTACCACAAACCTCTGTTGCCCCAGGATAAATTAAAGAATTCAAATCATTACAATCCGCAATTCCACATCCAGTTTGACTTTGATTGTACCCATCACCGTCGCTGTCCGTACAATTAAGAAGAATTATTTCTGTGCAAGTTCCAGAACAACAATTTCCCGACGAGCAAGTCCCCGATAAAGAAGTACAATCTTGGTAATTACTACAAGAATTTGTTTGACAAGTTCCACCAGCGTCGGTGCAAGTTAGCAGGGGTGAATTAAAATCATATTCATAAGCCCCAATATCAAATAAAAAATTTTGCGGTCGAAGAATCCCGTCAAAGTCTTGCGTTACAATTGAGCTAACAGTTGAGGTTCCAGCGTCGATTGCGGGAGAAGTTGGTTGGAGGTGGAAGTCTAAGGCGAAAGGGTTGATGAATTGTGGGTCTGCGTTAATTGGATTAAGGTCTTCTACAGGTCCGTTGTCATTTCCATAATAGAGATTTGAATCAACTGCTATCGGACCAGTTAAGGGGTTTGTGCTAATAAAAATATAATCACATGAAGAACCACTTTTTGTATGGATTATGTTATTTTTAACATTAACTATCTTTGAATAAATATTAGCTGCAGGGTCTTCACGTATAGAGATTGCATAGGACCCATCACAATTATAGAATGTATTATCATAAATTTCGGAGTTTCCAGAAATTTGGTAAAGAGTATAAGGTCCATTAATTATGTCCCCTCCACAATCAATGAAGAGATTATTATAAATCGAAACGGAGGATATTGGACTAGTCCATATAATCCCAATACCTCTCGGACGATAACCTGAACCATCAATTATATTATCATGAATAAGGAGATTTTCAAAATCTTGTCCATAATCTTGATTAATAGAAATAAGTGGACCTACCCATACATTATTATTGTAAATATAATTCCATCCAAAATCTACATTATCTGCTCCATAACCTATATATAAAGGATGATCTAATTTATTGCCTGAAGTTGCACCATGAAGAGTGTTACCATACACCTTGGCATAATTACATTCTCTAGGGTTTATGATTGAATAAGCATGTGTTTTTAATCCTTCACAATCATTATTTATAAATCGGTTACCATAACCCCTAATTTGTGTGTTACTTCCACTTGCATAAAATTGGAATCCAGCAATTATATAGTAATTTCGTGAATAGCCCCAATTAAAATTATAGGATCCTTCCCACCTTGCTATTTCTTCAGGATAAGCAACTAATGCTATTTCATTATTTTTTAAACCATGTGGAGAAGTACCACCTAAGCTTATTTGTTCTAACCATGTGCCTGCGCGAAAATAATAAGTTGAACCAGTAACTAAATTATTCCCCACTTTACTAAGGGTTTTCCAAGGGTTTTCATAACTACCTTCATTACTATCATTCCCATTTAGATCATCAACAAAATAAATATTTCCAACTCTTACAGTAAAACCCAACCCATTTGAATCACCTTCAGAAGTATGCAAAACAATATCCCCTGTTTGAGCATTGCTTCCAAGCTGAAAAGTAATCATATCAAGATGAGGATTGTTTGCGTTGTTCTCTCCCCACACCTGATAAGATGCCACCTGACCTCCCCCGACGGTGATATACGACGAACCTTGCGTTGCCCCGAAATTATTTCCAAATATT
>JBDROH010000025.1:0-22870 GCA_043810285.1 archaeon | reverse complement strand
TCAATTATCTTGACCCTTTTCATACTTATCTATTAGATAGGTTATATTTATAAATCTTTTGGAGTAATTTAGAAGTAATTAATCATGTGCGGAGATACTGAAAATAAAAGAGTGGGACATAGGCCACGTTCTGTTAAACTTTTAATCCCCATATTTAAAAACCACAATCCCTTAGTTTGATGAGGAGACATAAAGTGAAACATAAACTTTCCATAACATTGATTCTTTTGAGTATGTTTTTAGTGACGCAATTCATCGGGTTATTCGTCATTAATGTTTATGCTCCCCAGATGGTTCTCGATCCGGCTAAGGGAGAAGCTACAGCCTCTCTCAACAATGAACTTCCATTCGGACTTCAAACTCCTGAGGATGCAAAACCAGGACCTCGAGACCTTTTAATATCATTTATCTTAGCATTCGCAATAATCTTTACTTTGATGAAGTATAAATGGAAGATGATTATCCGGCTTTGGTTCTTCATTGTTGTAACACTTGCTCTAGGCATCACAATCTATGCTTTCTTCCTAGAGTATACCATTCTAACAAAATCCTTAATTACCTTCATCGCTTTAGCAATTGCAATTCCCTTATCATTTCTAAAAATTTTTAGGCCAAATATGCTCGCCCATAACACCACAGAACTTTTAATCTATCCTGGAATTGCTGCAGTCTTTGTCCCTATTTTAACTCCAGTCTCGATGATTGCGTTTTTAATTCTTATTTCAATCTATGATATGTGGGCAGTTTGGAAATCTGGAATTATGCAAAAGATGGCTAAGTTCCAAATGGAAGAGTTAAAAATATTCGGAGGTTTTCTAATCCCTTCGCTATCAAAAAAAACCAAAGCTCAAATTGCAAAGATAAAACAGAAATATAAAAATATAAAAATCCCTGCCAAAATAAAACAAAAGAAATTCAAAGTTAATCTAGCAATCCTCGGGGGTGGCGACGTTATCTTTCCAATAATAACTGCCGGAGTTTTTATGCGAGCATTTGGATTAATCCCTGCACTTTTCATAATTTTCGGTGCACTTACAGGACTAGCATTCCTATTCTCAATAACAGAAAAAGGAAAATCATATCCTGCTATGCCTTACATCTCTGCTGGAATTTTTTTAGGAATGCTAATCTGGAAAATATCTTTATTTTGAATTTATTTTGAAAGAGTTAGGTATACCTATAAAGGATATCTAAATAATAAATCCTTCTTTAAATTGTAACTCCTAACAAAAGACAACAGCAGAAAGATTTATAAATGGTTTCTGTATCTTAGTAGTGAAAATGATAGCAAAACCAGAATTAATTAAGAAATTGAAAGGATATTTTGATTTGAATATTTATGAAACGAAGGTCTGGTTGGCTTTGCTTTCAAAAGGTATTTCTTCAGCAGGAGAAGTTTCAGAACTTTCTGGAGTCCCTAGAAGTAGAACTTATGACGTATTTGAATCCCTCGAGAAACAAGGATTTGTAATTCAAAAATTAGGTAAGCCTGTAAAATATATTGCGGTGAAACCTGAAATCGTCATCGAGAAATTAAAGAATAACACGATTAAATACGCGGAAGAAAAAGTAAAAACATTATTTGGTCTAAAAGATACTATAGAATATAAAGAATTAAAAAAACTTCATAATACAGGTATCGAGCCAACTAAGAACCACGAACTTTCAACATCGATTAAGGGAAGAAGTAACCTTTACTTACAAATGAAAACACTTATGGAAGAATCAGAAAAAATGGTATATTTAACATCTTCGGCTTACGAACTGTTGTCTAAACAAAAAATGTTCAAAGAAGTCTTTATAAAATTAAAGGCTAGGAAAGTTGATGTTAAGGTTATGATTTCTGATAATGAAGAAGAAGCAAAAAAGCTATCAAAGAAATTCGGCGTTACAATTAAGTCCAAACCCATCAATGCACGTTTCGTTATCTCCGACAAAACAGAACTCATTTTCACAATCAAACCTACAAGCGTCCACGAAGATTTTGATTACGGAGTTTGGATTAATTCTCCTTTCTTCATAAATTCTTTAGTTTATCTATTTGACATAGCTTGGAAAGATTAAGATTTTTTGAGATTAATGATTACCGATAACTCAATATCAGAATGATTCAGACAAGGGTAAGAATTCTCATTTATTTCTAAAAATTAAACTGTTTTCAATAAAATAATCTTCGCCGAAACACTTTTAAAGCAAATTTTTCTCACTAGAATATGTTCTATGAAGTTTTGGTTAAGGACCATGTAAGAGTAGAGCCGAATAAATTCGGTATGAATACTGACGAGGCTGTGCGGGCTCAGTTAGAAGAATCTTACGCAAGTTTCCAAGATAAAGATATTGGGACTGTCGTCGCTGTTTTAGATGTTCTCAAGGTCAAGGAAGGAATAATTATTCCTGGAGATGGAGCGGCATATTATGAATCAACTTTCAAATTAATTGTATTTAGACCAGAATTACAGGAAATCGTTTATGGGACAATTGAAGAAATCACGAATTTTGGTGCTTTTATGGATCTTGGAGTTATTCGTGGAATGATTCACATCTCGCAAACAATGGATGATTTCGTTTCGTTTTCTGACAGTGGAGTTTTAAGTGGTAAGGATGGAAAGAGGAATTTAGTCCAAGGTGATAAGTGTATGGCTAGAATCGTTGCAATTTCTTACAAAGGTGAAGAGCCAAAAATTGGTTTGACAATGAGGCAACCTGGACTAGGTAAACTTGAGTGGATTAAGGCTGAAAAAGAGAATGTTAAAAATCTTGCAAATCAGACTATAGTTGCAGAAACTAAGATTGTTAAAAGGAGCAAGAAGTAATGGCAACAAAAGAAAAATCATGTTTAAATTGTAGAGCAATCTACTTTGGAGATAAATGTCCGAATTGTGGTGAGACTCCGGCAAGTAATTCATTTAAGGGAAGAATCCACATCTTCGATGTTGAGAAATCCGAAATGGCTGAAAATATGAAAATAAATTCTAATGGCGAGTTCGCAATTAAATCAAAATAAATGGAAACAAAAATAATTAAACGAGATAAAAATCCTTTTTTAGAAAGGGAAGAAATCATTATGGAAGTTATTTCTGAAACTGCTCCAAGTTTTGAAGATATTAAAGCGATTATTGGAAAAGACGCAAATTTAACAATTGTTAAAAAAATTCAGGGTCGTTTTGGGAAAAAAATTTTTATTGTTGAAGCAGTAGTTTATGACAATGTTGAAGTTAAAAATAAAATTGAGACAATCCCTCAGAAAGTTCGTAAGAAGATGGAAGCGGAGAAAAAGGTAGAAGATGACGCAAAGAAGAAAGTAGAGGAAGAGGCGAGGAAAGCTGAAGAAGAAGTTAAAGTTGAGGAGAAAACAGAATAATGGCAATCAAATCAAAAGTTAAAGGGAAGAAAAAACATCTTAACAAACCAACTTCTAAGAAATATACTAAGTATACTATTGAAGGTGACAAAATTATAAAGAAAGCTCGAAGCTGTCCAAGATGCGGACCTGGAATTTTTTTATCTATTGGAAAAGGCCGAGCTTATTGTGGACGATGTCACTTTACTGAATTTGATAAGAGAGAAGTAGAGCCAAAGTTGGAAATTAAATAAAAATTCAGCAAGACATTTTTCTATAAAGAATATTTCACTTATCAGTAGTACTTTAATGTAAAAGTTTAAAAACTTCTGTGACTTGAAAAAATTATGGGTAGAATATTAATCGTAGATGATCATAGAGAAGTTTATGAAACGCTTCGAGAAGGATTTGAAGAGACGGATTATGCTTCTAATGTAGATGACGCTTTAAGAAAAATTGAGGAAAGAAACTACACATTGGTACTTACGGATTATCATTTGGGGGAAGATTCTCCTAAAGGGGGATTAAAAGTTTTGGAGAGAGCTTCGAAAAAAGGAATTGAAAGTATTATGATGAGCACCAAAGATCATAAAGGAGAAGCTCTCGAAGCTGGTGCAATGGACTTTGTTTTTAAAATAGATTTATTAAAAAAATATGGCACAAGATAAATTATCTCCCCACGAAGGAAGAGTCCAATATTTTGATGAACAAATCAAAAAACAATCTTATAGAAAATCTTCATATTTTAAACAACTAGAAGAAATTAGAAAACTGTTAGAAGAAAATGAAAAAGAGATAAAGTATAATGAAGGATGGATTCAGTTTCATGAGAAGTCTATTGAAGAACATAAAAAAATCATTAAAGAAACTTGTGACTTAAATGAAAAAATTGACCAAGAAAAAAAGCTAAAATTTCACGAAGAAGAAAATGAAAATCATCATAAAAAATCTATCGGCTACCATAAAAAAGAAGTCGAGGCAATAAAGAATGAAATTCAAATCTTCGAGCAGGGAATAAAAAGGTGCGAAGAACAATTAAAATTCATTGAAGGGAAAAGGGAAGAGAACAAAAATAATTCTTCATTGCCTTAAACTTATCGTCTATCTTAGGCCTTATATGATTTGAATTACTATAACCCTAGGAGATGCGATAAAGCGGTCAAAAAGATGCCCTATCGCTCTCTCCTGGGGAAAAAGAGGTGATATTATAACTAGGAGGTAATACTTTTTAAAGTTTTCGGTTGTTGTAATTATCTAGTGACAATTAAATTAAAGGAATGTTTATTAATTATGATTTTAATTTCTACTTATGGAGAGTGATGATAGAATAAATCAGAACCAGTTCTTTGATTTGATTACCGGAGAGGACCTCAATTGGCAGACTATCATTTACGACTTAATTAAAACTGAACAACTAGATCCTTGGGACATTGACATTAAACTTCTCGCAAAACGTTATATCGAGATAATACAGCAACTAGAAGAAGGTAACTTTTTTGTTTCGTCAAAAGTTTTGCTCGCTTGCTCACTACTTTTAAGACTTAAATCTGAAATTTTAATTAATAGTTATATTCAAGACCTCAATGCTGCGCTTTATGGTCGAAAAGATGAGAAAAGATATGAACTTGAAAGAATCGAGATTGATGAAGGAGAATTGCCTACTCTCGTTCCTCGAACACCGATGGCAAGACATAGAAAAGTAACTTTGGAAGAATTGATGGCTGCATTGAACAATGCGATTAATACTGAGAATCGTCGAATTAAGAGGGAAATTAAAGGACAACAAGCAAAGAAGTCTATGTTGTCAGTTTTGCCTCGAGGTGTGCAAATTCCCTTAAAAGTTAGAGTAAAAAATATTTTTGGAATTATTCAGGGTCACATCAATTTAACTAACAATCATATGAATTTCTCCCATCTTGCTCCTACAAAAGAGGAAATGCTAGCTTCATTCGTTCCAATTTTACACTTGTCTAATAATGAAAAAATTTATCTTAAACAACAAGCGCATTTTGAGGAGATTCATATATCATTAAAAGTTTACGAAGAGGAACTAAGAGAACTTGAAGAGACATTAGGATTATTAGAAAAGGGTATATAATTATTCTAAAATAAAATAGCGCCGACGATTTTTCGCCAGGCGACTTATTAAAAACAAAAAAATTTTGTAAAAGACTTAAGCCGCTTCTTCGGAAGATTCAGTCTCTGCTTCTGGAGCAGTTTCATCTGTTTCTTCGTTGGATTCAGCTTCTTCTGCTGATGCATCTTCTACTGAAGTTTCTGCTTCTGGAGCAACTTCTTCAGCAGCGTCTTCTACTGGAGTTTCCGTGGATTCCGCCTCAGGGGCAGTCTCAACAGATTCTTCTGTAGGAGTTACTGTTTCTTCTTCCATATATTGGAAACAAAAAATTTCTTTATAAATATTTGGGTATGACGTTAATTTATTATTAACATTTAATATAGAAAAGTTTGTCCTTCGGTGCAGTGTAATAACATTTTTCTTTTTCGTAACTTCTTAGGAGAATAATAGAGTTAGAGTAATAATCCTCGTGGTTTTTAGAGTCTCGAGAAAAATCTTTTTCATAATTTTTTGAAATCTTTTTCTTTGTATTATATCTATTTAGATAGTCTGTTGTTGCACGGTAGGTATATCCATACCTGTAATCGTATGTAGGATATCTTCTATCATTATCATAATCAATATATGTCGTTCTTGGCCAAGTAAAATGCTCATCGAGTAAATACTTTGTCTTAGTAATTTTCTCTTTGTAAATATGCCCTTCATTAACATCATAATTAGTACGGTATGCAGACACCAGACTAAATGAAAACAAAAATAAAATGATTACAAATAATTTTTTATTCATACCTTGATTAATCACTTAAACTATTTAAGTATTATTGCGATTTGATTAAATACATCAAAAAGGTAACACGCTCCCGCCGGGATTTGAACCCGGGTCACCGCCGTTCTCCAATGAAATCTCGTAGGAGATTTTTGGTAGCTGTTCAAGTGAACATGAAGTTTAATATCTCATCGACTAAAACTTCCCACCTCTTGAGAGGGCGGAATCCTTGGCCACTAGACTACGAGAGCCTAATACTATTAGAATGAAGTTGCTTTTAAAACTTACGCCATTGAAAAATAGGAGGAGATGAGTTAAAAAGTTAATAGACGAAAAATATTTAAAGGAGGTTATCTTAATAGGTATACTGTGGTAGACTGCTATTGTGATGAGAGTAAAAGAACGTATTGTCTATTGAAGAAATTATCCTCTTCTGAAGGTGGAATTCCCTTAGATATTCCTCACGATTTGGAGAAAGAATCTAGAATTCGGCAAGGAGTTCTTGAAAATGTTTGTGATGGGTGCAAGATTAATTGTACCTTAAAGCAAGTGGTGGCTAGGTATTATGATGAAAAGGGAATAGTGCAATTAAGATGCATGGATGATTATGGATATTTTTTGGGAGAAATAAAAAAACGACTAATTGAATCTAACGAATCTATAACAGAATGGATTACGAATGGTTTTGCGGAAAAATTTGCTGAAGTCTTTTCAAAGTTTTTATCAAATAATAATGAACTTGATCATTTGAAGATTTATCGTGAATGTGAGAATGCATTAGTTAGGCACTAATTATATAAAGGGATTTTTCTTAAGGAATCTATGGAACAGGTGATACCAATTAAAAAAATTGTTAATGGTTCCGAGTCATTTGGACAGAGGGCAGCAGATAATTTATCAAAATGGGCTGGAAGTTGGACTTTTATTTTATCATTCTTAATATTTTTAGTGATCTGGATAATTGTTAACGTCTATGCTTGGATAAGTACTTGGGACCCTTACCCATTTATCTTATTGAATTTAATCCTATCTTGTTTAGCGGCAATTCAAGCACCGGTAATTTTGATGAGCCAAAATAGACAGTCACAAAAAGATAGAAAAAAAATGGAATATGATTATAGGGTAAATAGAAAAGCAGAAAAAGAAATTGAAAGTATCATTGAAAAATTAGAAAGGATTGAGAAGATTTTGAAGAAGAGGTAGTTATTTTTATTCTAATATCGCCTTTATTCTTCTGACTCCGGCACTTGATGATTGTTCTTTGGTAATTTTAAAATGTCCAAGTTCTGAAGTGTTTTCTACATGGGGACCTGCACAAATTTCTTTTGAGAAATCTCCAATCGAATAAACTCTAACGTCCTCGCTGTATTTTGAATCGAAAACTCCCTGAGCTCCAGATTCTTTTGCTTTTTTTAAAGACATTAATTCACAAGTTACTGGAAGATTTGATTTGATTTTTAAATTTACTAAATCTTCTACTTTCTTAATTTCTTCTGGAGTCAGACCCCTATCAAAATTAAAATCAAATCGCAATCTTTCAGGAGTAATGTTAGAGCCTTTTTGATAAATGTCTGGTCTATCTAGGACAATTCTCAAAGATTCATTTAATATATGACAAACAGTGTGAAGTTTTGTTGTTTGTTCGGAGTTATCTGCTAATCCTGATTTGAATTTTCCTGCAGAAGATGTTCTTGAAAGTTCTTGGTGTTTTGCGAGTTCTTTCTCGAAACCTTTTTCATCTACTTTGATTCCTTTTTCTTTTGCGAGTTCTTTTGTCATTTCTACTGGAAAACCGTAAGATTGGTAAAGTAAGAAAGATTCTTTTCCGTCGATGTTTTTATTCTTGGACATTCTCTCAAATTCTTTTAGCCCTTTATCTAATGTCTTTTGAAATCTATCTTCTTCGTTCTTTAGTTCTTCAAGAATTTTGTCTTTATTTTTTTGTAAGATATCATAGTCGTTATAAATTCTTATTACTTCTTTTGCGATTTCTACAGTTGCATCTATTTGTAAAATAGGAACCTCAATTTTTTTTAAACTTCTGACCGCCCTTCGAATTAATCTTCGGAGAACGTAACCTTGTTCAACATTTCCTGGAACAACGCCGTCGGCAATTATGAAAACTGAGGCTTTAATATGGTCCGCAATGATTCTCATTTCTCTTTCGTTTCCTTGGTAGGATTTTTTTGAGATAGATTCTATTTTTTGGATGATTGGTTTCCACATTTCTGAAAGATAATTATCTTCGAGTCCGTTAAAAATAGCAATGGTTCGTTCAACACCCATTCCAGTGTCTATATTTTTTTGTTTAGCCTCATTATACTTTCCATATTTATCTTTGAGGTATTGCATTAAAACATCGTTCCAAATTTCCACCCAGTTTGAATCTTTGTGGTCGAAAACTTTTGGTGCAGGTTTGTTATTTGGTTTCCAATAAAACATTTCGGTATCGGGTCCACAAGGTCCAGTTTCTCCAGCAGGTCCCCACCAGTTTTCTTTCTTTGGTAAAAATGATATTCTGTCCTTGGAAATTCCTAATGATTCCCATACCTCTGCAGATTCCCCATCTTTTGGAGCGTCCTCATCTCCCTTAAAAATCGAAATAGCCAATCTTTCTGTTGGCAAATTTAAAACTTCCGTTAAGAACTCAAAAGAATATTCTATTGCTTCTTTTTTAAAATAATCACCTAGTGACCAATTTCCTAACATCTCAAAAAAAGTATGATGGTATGTGTCTCCAACCTCGTCGATATCTCCAGTTCGAATACATCTTTGAACATTAACTAACCTTTTTCCTTGAGGATGCTCTCGACCCAATAAAAATGGGACTAATGGTTGCATTCCTGCGGTGGTGAACAAAACTGTAGGGTCATTTTCTGGGATGAGTGAAGAGTTCTTAATTTCTATATGGTCCTTCGACTTAAAGAATTTAATATACTTTTTAATGAGTTCCTTCCTATCCATATTTTAAAGAAGAGAAAGGGGTTTTTAAAAATTTAGGAACTAGTTTAAAAACCTGGATTTTTACCTAAAAAATATTTTTTATGAACTAAGAATTTAGTTGTCGAAGTTTTTCTTGGATTACTCGTAGCTCGTCTTCGA
Source organism: archaeon (assembly GCA_043810285.1). Classification (GTDB taxonomy): domain Archaea; phylum Nanobdellota; class Nanobdellia; order Pacearchaeales; family GW2011-AR1; genus JAGVXH01. Next base: position 13,585 of record JBDROH010000025.1, on the reverse strand, counting down.
TCGCATCCCTTCTCAAAAATGACTCTTTTAATTTGGCAGGTTCTTCTTTTTGTATTGACTTGGGAATTTTTGGCGTCGGCATCTCTTCTTGAATTGAATCTATATTGGCCAAGGTCAAAGACAAAAGTTTGTATAATCTTTTCTTGAAATCATTTTTCTGTCCTGCTAAAACTTTTAGATGATGTAATCTTTTCAGCGTACCAAGTAAATCCGCTTGATTTGTTAGAATATTTGATTTAGTTCCTCTGTAATCGTCTGGAGCTATTGAAAGATAAAGTTCTTCTTTTGATGCCATAAAGTTAAATTTGATCGAAAATTCCTGAGTCTATTTCGGACAATTGTGATTTGATTTTTTCGACGTCTTCGGTCCAACCTTTTAGTTCAGTTTCTTCTTTAATTTTTATCTCTTTAATTTTTTCTAGAACTGACTCCATCTCTTTAACTCTATCTTTTATTTGTTCGAAATTCTTTTGTGCTACTTGAAATTTATCGATTCTCACGAAGATAGGTTCGACTCGCTTTGGAATCGGATTATTGTCAGATACGGTATTCAGATTAAAAGTATTTTTCCTAGGAATTTCTGTAATGGTTTTTTTAGGAATTTCTTGGATGGATTCGTGTTGTTCAGAGTACCATGAAGGATCATGAACAGTTTTATACACTCCAGTTTTATGAGATATCGTGATATGTTTTGGCAGTTCTGGAATTGTTTCAGAAAGTCTTGGAGGAATCAAAGATTCCTCTTGTTGACTTCCAATACTCATCTCTTTTTCCTCAGAAGAAGGCATATCGCCTACCGCAGATTTTACCATCGCTTGATTAAAATTTTCACTCTTAGATGTACTTGGAAATGTAGGGAGTTCGGGTAAATCCTTTTTCTTAGATTCTTCTTTTTTCGGAATCTCCGGCAATATTGGTGCAGGTGCAATTTGTGGAACTTCTTCGTTTTTATTAAACCAACCCATAATAATCTTGGGTGAATTTCTTTTTTATAGGTTTATAGTAATTTCAAAATGACACCAGTTCTAAAATTTTCTAATTTCTTCATTACAACATATAAGAACTCCTCCATAAAATGAAGAAAATGGTGGAAAGGTATATAAAAGAGAATAATTTTTGTTAGATATGCAAATTAAACTTTTACATGATCTCGTCGAGGAAATAGCAGGCGTCAATACGGGAAGAATTGTTGGTATTCTTTTTGGGAAAAAGGATGTTAATGAATTTTTGATTGCTAAAAAAATGGAGTTAACTATAAATCAAGTTAGAAATATTTTATATAGACTTTCTGCCGATGGACTCGTGTCTTTCATTCGTAAGAAGGATAAACGAAAAGGTTGGTATATTTATTATTGGACTTTGAAGACAGAGAAGTGTTTAGTGCAATTGGAACAGTCATTGATGCGAAAGATTGAAAATTTAAATGGAACGTTGACTAGTCGAGAGATAAAGAGATATTATATTTGTAAGCCTTGTGAAATTGAAGTTGGAGAGGAGAAAGCACTTGAACACGGGTTTACTTGTGAAGAATGTAGTGATGTTTATGAATTGGTTGATAATAGCAGATCTATTCGAGATACAAAGGCGAAAATTACTCGTACAGAAAAAGAGTTGGAAACTATTCGTGGCGAACTCGAGTCTATTCGAGAGAAAGAACAGAAGAAACGAAGTAGGGCGAATAAAAAAGAGACTAAAGAAATAGATGCTAAGAAATTATTGTTAAAGGTTGCGAAAGCTGCAGCTCGAAAGAAAATTGCGGATGAGACTAAGAAGAAAGTTTTGATTAAAAGGAAAACTTCGGTTGGAAAAAAGATTGTTAAGAAAAAAATTATCCCAAAGAAGGTTAGGAAAAAAGTTTCGGTTAGGAAAAAAGTCAGTTTAGCGAGTAAATTGAAAAAGAAATTTTTGGGGAAAAAGTAATTATGGAATCGCGAGGGATTCTTTCGACATATACCGGAACGATTATTGTTGCGAATGTTATCACATTTATAGGGTTTTTAATTTTGCAAAATTTTATTGATCCGAATAATGCAGTTTCTTGGGTTGCACTTATGCCTGCTACAATTCTTGCAGGTAGGGGTTTGTGGACATTTGTAACAAGTATGTTTATGCATGCTGGACTTGGACATTTGTTTGTAAATATGATTTCGTTGATGTTCATTGGAGGTTTTGTTGAAAAGTTAATTGGAAAGAAAAGATTTTTAGGATTATATTTTGCTTCGGGAATTTTTGCAGGGTTATTTTTCGTTTTGATTGCATTAGCTACGGGAATTGATTTGAATGTTTATGCCGTCGGTGCTTCTGGAGCAATTTTTGGTTTGGGAGGTTTGCTTGCAGTTTTAACTCCTAAGTTGCCAGTTTTAGTTTTCTTTGTAATTCCAATGCCTATGTGGGCTGCTATGGGATTTTTAATAATTGTACTTTGGGTGCTTTCGCTTGGACTTGGTTTGCCTATAGGAAATGTTGCACACTTGGGTGGTTTGCTTGTTGGTCTCGGCTATGGATTTTATCTCAAACAAAAGTATCCTCAGAAAACTAAAATGATTAGTAGACATTTTGCGAGATGAGGAAAAAATTCTTGGTGAAAAACTATCTTAAGTGTTGGGAATTTTTAAAGGAGTGTCATTGGTATATTGTTTTTGCCTTGGGGTTTTTTTCTTTATTATTCATTATTGGTTTTACTTTTCCTATTTTTTTCCGAGAAGAAATTTTTAGTTTTATTGCTGAGATGAGTAAAGTAATTGAAGGAAAAAATGTTTTTGAATTGGTTAGATTTATTTTTCTTAATAATCTAAAAGCAAGTTTTTTAGCGATTGCATTAGGAATTGGATTTGGAATTATTCCCTTAACGATAGGAATTGTTAATGGGTATTTGTTAGGATTTGTGGCTAGATTAGCTGTAGCTCGTGGAGGAATCTTAATTATGTGGAAACTTTTTCCACATGGAATTTTTGAATTGCCTGCGATACTTTTTTCTATAGGTATTGGATTAAAAATCGGAATTGATTTATTTAGAAAAGATAATAATTTGAAGCATAATTTTAGAGAAGGTTTGAGATTTTTTATCCTCGTTATCATCCCACTATTATTAATTGCAGGGATCATTGAGGGTATTTTAATTGGAATTGTAAACTAAAAGAATTCCTTTAAATCTTTTTGTTTCCCATAATTTTTCAATATCCAAGATTTTTCTTTAATCTGTTTTAGGGATGTTATAATTCTTGTTTGAATATCTTTGAAAGCATCTTCAACGCTATCAAAATATCTGGGTTGATTAGCAAACGCTCTTCGAGAAGTTTCTCTTACAATGCCCACTCCGAGAGGAGCATAATATTCTGGACGAATTTCTCTCAAGATTAGAACTGTAGCTTGACGTTTTATCTTTTCTAAATATTCTGTTGTTGGAAAGCGCATTGCATAATAACCTCCAGTAACATTTGCTGCATAAGTTTTTCGTCCGAAAAATCCCTCATAATCTTGGCTTATTTGAGTTTTATCTCCTGCATAAAAATTTCCAGCTAAATGTATTTCTATCGCCTCAAATGAAAATTTCCCGGGAAGAATTAACGCTTCAATATAATTGCCAACGAAATTTCCAGAGAATAAAGTTATCTGATTGACTTCTGAATAGTATCTAATTTTTTCTAATTGCTGTTTTGAAATTGTGTCGTCGGTAGCTGTAATGCTCCATCTTGTTGGAACCATTTTTCTTTTTATCTTTGTGCCAAGTAGTCCTAAGGATAGTAATTTTTGAAGATGGTCAACTTTGATGTTTGATTTGTAAAGTTCTTCGAGAGCAGTTGTTGCTTTGAGATCATAATCAGAAGTCACATAGTCAACTTTTTTTTGTATTTTTGGGTTTTCTTCTAAGATTACTTTTCTAATAGGGGCAGGATTTGTCATCGGTCGGAAAACTGAATCGGAAGTAAACTCTATCGTTGGAAGTTTTTTGAGAAAAAATTCTGTTGAAACAGGTTTGGAAGATAGGGCAAGTTCCTGGGAGACTTGTTTTAATTTATCATTTGTTTTGATATGAGTTTTTGCTTTGCCATAAATTAATTGGCTTCTTAGCCGAAGGATATTTTCAACAGAGAAATTATTCGCTGACCATTCTTCTGCTGTTGCAAAGTTTGAGATGTTATCGTTTTCAGATGGGGCTAAAATTCCTGAATTAATATATGGATATCCGATTCTGCCGACGAAAAGTTCTGGCGCAGATTTTCCTGAGAAATGGAGTTTCGGCCTCGGGGCATTATCTATAAATTTATTCAGAATTCTGCATGGCTTTCCACAAAGTCCTTTGCATTTGCATTTAATACACAATCTATCCATACACAAGACTGAGAACTAGGGTTTAAATGAATTATTCTATAAGACTATTCAATCCGATTACTAAAGAAACCGTGCCGATTAGTATTAATATCCATATGAGACCGCCCTTTAGAAAATAGATAGCCGCTGTTCCGAATCCTGCGAAGTTTACAATCCAAGCATAAATTGGAACTATAAGAAAGACCAACCCTGTCATTATCCCAATAAACTTATTCATAATTAAAAGAACGTTAAAAGGTTTATATATTTTTTGGATAACAAATTTTATAAATCAATTATCTCTTTAATTGTTATGAAAAAAGTGATTGGATACATTATATCTGTTGCAGGAATTATCGTGATGGCTTTGGGTTTTGGAATGATTAATTTAAAATTGAAATTCTTAGAGGGTGTTGCAGGAAATTATATTGCCGGTATCGGAATTGTTGCAGTTATCGTTGGAGTCATAATTTCTTTGAAAACAGATAGCGAGAAGAAGGACAAGCAAGTGGCAGAAGAAGTTCCTATTTATGAGGGTGTTGGAAAGAAAAGAAAGATAGTTGGATATCGGAAGGACTAGATGTTGTCTTTGATTATTTTTTCGTAGCGAGCTTTGAAGTTTTCATATTCTTTATCAGTATAATGTTCTTTATTATCCTCTAGATTTTCTAATTTTGTTTGTGCTTCCACTCTTCTTTCAATTTTTCTTTCTGTTCTAATTTTTCTGATAGAAGACAATCCAAAATATGAATGAATAGATTTATCGAATATTATTGAAACAATGATAAAGCCTATAGCTATCCAATAAATCCAATTTGCATTTCCAAGATCATCATATCTAAATGACCAGAGTGCAAAAAATGAAATGGCGAAAACTATCCATCCAGCTCTCCTTCCAAAAGGTCCTATTCCTGATTGATGGATAAAAAAGAAATAAATCATCAATGGGAGAAATACAGTTATTCCTACTGCGAGAGCTCCGTATTGCAATAAGATAGCTTGGATAAAGTTATCTGGGAGATATCTTATTGCCAAGATAGAAACCGCACTTGAGATTATCCACTGAATAGGCTTGTTCTTATTCCCTCCAAAAATAGTGTTTTGTTTTATAACTGTATAAGTGATTATTAAAACTAAAGTGAATAACAACAATTTTGCAAAAAGAAATTCATCAAAGCTGTTTATATCCAATATTGCATCTCCAATAAATCTTATCAGAATAACTATAACCTCTCTTAGTCCTTCAGTAAGTTGTTCGACGCCTTGAACCGGGCCTGCAGTCACTAACGACGAGAACACAATCGTCAGAAATGCTAATACTCCCTCGTTTATTTTCATATGGAAGTTAGATATTCGAAGTTTAAAAGATTTGTTATGTTACAAGTTTAGAAATGTTTATAAAGATTTTAATAATTGTTTTATTATGGTTTCAGAGAAAGGTCATTTAAGGAGGTTTTTGGTTTTAGGAGTTTTAGGTTTATTTTTAATTAGTTTAGTAAGTAGTTTTGTCATTGCACAGGATGCAGAGGATGTAGGACAAGTTGTTGGAGAAACCTTTGGACAGATTGGTAATGGTATCTTAGGATTTTTTACAGGTTTATTTGGAGATACCCTATTAGGAGATGGTGCATTGAGCAAAATTTTTATGGCTCTTCTTATTGGGATGTTTGTTTATTCTGCATTGGGAACATTTTTTACTAACAATTGGGTTCTTAATCTAGCTACTATTGCAGCTACAGGATTAGCTATTCTTGGTTTACCTGAGAATTTTTTAGAATCTATCCTTCCAGGATATGGGGCGATGGGTGCGGCAATCTTAATGATAATTCCTTTTTTAGTAATATTATGGTTTACGATTAAAGTTAACAGTGTTCTGATGGCTAGAGGAATCTGGTTATTCTATACAGTGTACTATTTTGCATTATACATCCAGGCATTGTTTATGGGGATATCACAAGTTTGGCCTACATTTATTGCAATGATTCTTGGGAGTATAATGTTCTTTTTCATTCTTGATGTTAAAAAACTTATTTCTAAGGAACAGCTTGTTAGTAATGTTGAGGCAGCTAAAAAGCGAATGAAAGTAAACAAAGCTGCGAAAGATATATCTGAAGAGATATGGAGAGGGACTTCTGGAGTTGGAGAGGCATAGTTCCTAAACTTTTTTAAACATCTAGTTCTACGTTAATCTATGAAAAAATTAGGTTTGTTATTTATTTTATTACTATTATTCGTGGGAATTGTCTCCGCACAAGACTCTCCGAATGCAGGTATAGGTGGTGAAGACGTCGAACAAATCCAAGGAGCAATAGATGATTATATTCCTATTAATGAATCTGGGGAAATTGATTACAAGCCATTAAAGAGTAAAGCTGAAGGAAGGATAGAAAAGATTAACGAATACGTCGGTCCGATTACGAAGGTTCTTTGGGGAGCAGAGTTATCGTTGTCATGGGTTTTTGTTTTTTCATTTATCGTCTGGATTTTATTGATTGAGCTAATAGTCATGCCTGTAAGCGAGATTTTAAATTTCAATATTTTTGGGTCTTTGGCGGCAGCAACAATTATTGCGAGTCTTTCAATGCAAGGGTTGGGGAAAGATTTTGTTATCTGGATGGATTCTCTTATGACTCAATGGTGGATTGGCCTTATAGTTTTATTCGCTTCAGTTATAGTTGGTGTGGTTTATTCAATATTTGTAAAATCTATCGGAGATAAAATTAAGGCGGAAAAAGAAGCCGAAGAGAAAACTAAGACTGAAAGGGCACAAAAGATTATTCAGGCGAGTGGTAAAATTGAAGAAGAACGATTAAAGGATTAGGCCTTTAAGAATACTTAAAAAAAATCTCCCAAGCCTTTCTGTTTTTTCCCTTCTTCTATTTTTTCCAGTCTTTGTAATCCTGAATCTATTCTATTCTCTGAAAAATCGTTGGAAAGAAGAATTTCCGTTACTTTTATCTTATCGACTTTTTTGAATTGGATATCTTCATTATAAGAGGTTTCGTATTCGTGAAACTGTTTAAAAATTTCTTGCCAATTAAAAACTAGATTATATCGGTCATTGTATTCTATATGTTTAAAAATTTCTACAGGATATTTGTATTTCTGGACAATTTCTAATGCACGTTTTTGACCGAGACCTTTTATTCCTCCAGGATTATAATCCGTTCCGACTAGTATTGCCAGACAGATAAGTTGGTCTTTGTCTATTTGTAATTTGTTAAGAACGTCCTGGAATTCAATTAGTTCTGGTTTTATGTCAATGTAAATTCCGGAAGGTGTTTTTCGTCGTCGTGCAGATGTCAAATTTCTGATAAGATAGGGTGCTCCATAAAGTAGTGCGTCATAATCTTGAGATGCAGCTGCCCAAACTTTTTTCGCTCGTGCTAATGTCGCGGCTTCTGCCTCTCCCTCGCCAGGTGATTGAATGACTGGAATCCCCATAGCGGTTAAAAGTTCCTTACTTTCCTTAATTATCTCTTCAGTAATTTTTACAAATCTTCCACTATATTTTTTCATTTCCCCGATATCTTCTTTTTGTTTTGCTTCTTCGTATTTTTGTTCTGCGATTCTTTTTGCTTCCTTTCTCTTTTCTATTTCTGCCTGTTTTAACTCAGGAGATTTTCCATCAAAGACATACACTGGTTTTACCCCCTCTTGTAAAAGATTTATATTTCTATAAAAAAGTCCTGAGAGATGAGAGGTTATTTTCCCTTGCTTGTTCATTAGAGGAGTTCCGTCGGGTTGTCTAATTGTTGTTAGAAATTGGTAAAGAGTATTAAATGCGTCTATCGCTATGACCTTTCCATTTAGGTCTGAAATTTCAATTTCTTTTCTTGGAATGATTTCGGATATCTGTACGCCCATATTAAATATAATACTAACAAATTAATAAAATTATTGGTCGGAAGAATTCTTGCGTTTATAAGTATAATACTCTCTGGCTGCAATAATACAATCCTCTTCTTTAGCTCCTAATTTCGTTTTAATCTTTTTAGCAAGTCCTTTTTCATCTAGAGATTCTATTGGATCATTCTGCTTCCAAAATTCATACTGACAATTTATCTTTGATGCCTCATCCAAGTCTATTGTAAATTTAGAAAGATCGTCATATCTTTTGTGAAGATAACTTGAAATGAGTGCGTAATTTTCTCCCCCATAATGGTATATTACATTATTTACTGCCTTCTTTCCACTCTGTGCCTGTGTTTGACGAATCTTTCCTCCGATATTTTGATAACTTTCAAGGACTAATGCATCTAATGTAGGAAGACGAACACAAAAATAATGTCTTTCTTTCTTCATTTTAGATGAGAAGAAATCTAGATTTGTTTAGTTTTTTGAAGATTGATTCTTTGAAAAATGTATGAATATGACTCAGAGAAGTAAGACTAGTTAGGTAAATTCTATGTTTAGAATTTTTTCTTATTCCCATAAAAATTATAGGAATAAAGAATTTATAAACCTTTTGATTGTTGTATCTCTTAAGTGGTTACGTTTGCCTCTGATTACATATCCCTCAAAAAACATATAAAGTAGGTTGGGCTCTGTCAGATATGGAATTTGAGTTTGTTCCCGTCGATTATGATTATTTTGATTTTGAGAGTAAGAACTATATCCGATTAATTGGTCGAACAGAGAAAGGAAAGAAAGTTTGTGTGATTGACTCTTACGAACCAAATTTTTGGGTTATTCTGAAAAAGGGGTACGAAGACAAAGCTAAAGAAATTGTAAAAAAGATTGAAAAATTGGAAGTTGAAAAAGCGTCTAGGGTGACCAAGATTCTGAAAATGGAAATTTGTGATAAAAAGTTTCTTGGAAAGAAAGTTAAGGCCATTAGAGTTTTTGTGACAAATCATAAAGATGCACATGACATTGCTTCGGCTATTGGAGATTTAAAGGAAATTGAATTCAGAAGAGAATATGAGATTCCGATTATTACTAAGTATATTAAAGAAAAAAATGTAGAACCTCTAAAATGGCATAGTGTCGAGGGTGATGTTTTGGATATACAGGATTTTGGAGGAATTGCTGAAGCGCTTGATTTAGAAATTTGTATTATTGCTAAAAAAATTATTCCTTTAAAGAAAGTTAAAAATTTTGAACCGCGAATTTTGGCATATGATATAGAATCTGATAGCCTTGAACTTGGAAAGGGAGATGTCTTGATGATTTCGTTATATGGAGAAGATATAAAGAGAGTTCTAACTTGGAAGAAATGTGAGGGTAAGCAGAATTATGTAGAATGCCTTAAAGATGAAGGAATGATGCTCGAGAGGTTTACTGAGTTGGTTAATGAATACGACCCAGATATTTTAGTTGGCTATTTTTCCGATGGGTTTGATTTGCCTTATCTAAAAGCAGCTGCTCAAAAAAATAAAGTAAAACTTTCTCTTGGCGTTGATGGCAAGGGACCGACTTTTACTAGGGGAAGAATTCCTTCAGGAAAAATTGCAGGAATTGTTCATATTGATTTGTTTAGATTTATCGACGCTGTTTTTTCACAATACTTACAATCTGAGACGTTATCCCTAAATGAAGTTGCTGGAGAACTTATTGGCGAGAGAAAAGAAAATTTTGATTTTAATCGTTTGTCCAATATGGTAAATAATGACTGGCATGATTTTTTTTCTTATAACTTGCAAGACTCTACAATTACCTACAAATTAGCTAAAAGAATTTGGCCAGATATTTTGGAGTTTAGTCTGATTATCAAAGAACCTTTGTTTGATGTAACGCGAGATAGAATGTCTTCCCATGTTGAGAATTATCTCCTCCATAATTTGGATAGGTTCAACGAAATCGTCGAGAAAAGACCAACATATGATGAGATTAGCGAAAGGAAAGCTAAGGGAAAGTATGAAGGCGCGTTTGTTTTTGAACCTGTTCCAGGTCTTTACGAAAACTTAGTAATGTTTGATTTTACAAGTATGCATGCAAGTATTATAGCCTCATTTAATATTTCTAAATCAACACTTTTGGAAGGGAAGGAAAAAAATTCCTATGAATCTCCTGAATTTGAATTGGACGGAAAGACAAGAAAATTTTATTTTACAAAAGAGGAAGGGTTTTCTCCGACGCTACTTAAAGAAATTGTTGATAAAAGGAAAAAATATAAACAAGAATATAACGAAAACAAAAATCCGATTACTAAGGCAAGGTCTAATGCTTACAAACTTCTAGCTAATGCATCTTATGGTTACTTGGGATTTTTTGGGGCCAGATATTATTGCAGGGAAGCGGCTGCATCGACTTTAGCATTTGTCAGAAAATTTACTCATGATACAATAGACTTAATCCAGAAAGAAGGCTACAAAATAATATATTCGGACACCGATTCTATTGCATTCTTGCAAGGTGATAAAAGTAAAAAGGAAATCCAAGATTTTTTAAAAAGGATAAATACTCAGCTTCCCGGAATTATGGAATTAGATTTGGAAGGTTTTTATGCACGAGGTTTATTTGTTTCGAAGAGAACAACAAGTAAGGGGGCAAAAAAGAAATATGCTTTAATCGATGAAAAAGGGAAGATTAAGATTCGTGGATTTGAGACGGTGCGACGTGATTGGTGCAGATTAACTAGGAATTTACAAAGTAAAGTTTTGAAGGAAATTCTAGAGGAAGGTAATGGGAAAAAAGCAGTAGAGGATTTGAAGAGGGTTGTCGAAAAGTTGAAGAATCGGAAAATTGATTTAGAGGATTTGATGATTCGAACACAATTAAGACGACAGTTGAACGAATATCTGTCGGAAGGCCCCCACGTTATTGCTGCTAAAAAGATGGAAGCTAGGGGAATTCCAGTTTCTACCGGGATGCTAATTGAATACTTTATTGGAGAGAATAAAGGTAAACGGGTTGGTGAAGGTGTTTATCTTGTAGATGAAAAGGCAAAATATAATATTGATTACTATTTGAATAATCAAGTGTTACCTGCTGTAGAGAATATTTTTAATGTATTCGGAGTTAATATCAGGGAAATCATCGAAGGCGAGAGTCAGAAAAAGTTGTTTTAGGATTTTAAAAAAGAATAACATTATAAATCTTAAAGTGTCTTTGTTTTTATGAAGTTTAAAAAAGGTCATGCGATTTTACAAGAATTGAAATATCATTTGCCATTTACTTTGATATCGAGTTTAGTGGCCGGAGTTTTAGTAGTGATTTTTTATTTGATTAACAAAGAGTATTTTGTCGGGATTGTTTCTGGATTGTTTGAATTTATGCACCCTGCACATGTTTTAGTTTCGGCTATGGCAACGTCGGCAATTTATTGGAAGTATAAAAAATCTGTTATAAAAACAATTTTAATCGGAGTTGTTGGAGCGATTTCTCTTGGGACTTTAAGTGATATTTTATTTCCGTGGGCTACTGGAAATTTGTTTTTTTTACACACTCAATTTCATTTACCGATTCTTGAAAATCCTATTTTAATTATCTGTATCGCACTAGTTGGTTCTATTGCCGGGATGTACTTTTTATTTAGAGTTAGTCATTCTATTCATTTATTTCTGTCAATTTTTGCAAGTCTGTTTTATCTATTAGCGTTCAGTATAGAGATGAATACATTAGCCATTTTATTAGTTTCACTTTTAGTATTCTTGGCAGTTTATATCCCGTGTTGTATTAGCGATATCGTCTTTCCACTTTTATTTATTAAGAAACTAAAGAATTAATGGGGTGCTCCCCTTAGATATAAAAACTTAATAACTCAGATAATTTAGAAGTTTTATGATTGACTTGCCGAAGTTTAAAATTGGGAATTTAGAGATTAATCTTATACAAGGAGGTATGGGAGTAGGTATTTCTTTGAGAAATCTTGCAAGTGCTGTTGCTAATTCTGGAGGTGCGGGGACTATTGCGAGTGTTGGAATCGGATTGTTAAAAGGTTATCCAGGAAGTTATATCCGGGCTAATCAAGATGCTTTTCGTGATGAAATTCGAGCTACAAGACGGATGTCTAATGGGGTTATTGGGGTAAACATAATGTATGCCTTGACTGATTATGAAGACTTAATCAAAGTTGCTATTGAAGAGAATGTAGACTTTATAATTTCTGGAGCGGGCATAGCAAAAAATCTTCCAAAATTCGTTGGAGATAAAAATATCTGTTTGGTCCCAATTGTTTCAGACATAAGGAGTGCAAATATAATAACTTATGCTTGGAGTAGATATAACAAAGTTCCTGATGCATTTATTGTGGAAGGTCCTGATGCTGGAGGGCATTTAGGTTTTAATTATGAGGCGTTGGTAACTGGTACTGTCCCAAGTTTAGAGAAAATTGCGAAGGAGGTAATTGGTTTTGTAAACGATCGCAAGAATTTTAGAAATCCTGTTCCAGTGATTGTTGGTGGAGGAATTTACACGGGTGGAGATATTAGAAAAGCGTATGAAAAATGGGAGGCAACTGGAGTTCAAATAGCTACAAGATTTGTGACAACTAGGGAATGTGATGCGGATTATGGATTTAAACAAGCATATCTTAATGCTAAGAAAGAAGATATACAGATTATTAAAAGTCCTTTAGGATTACCTGGAAGAGCCATTATAAATCCTTTTTTGGAGAGGGTAAGGAAGGGAGAAAAGAGAAATATTAATTGTAGGTATAGTTGTCTTAAAACCTGCGACCCTTCCAAATCACCTTATTGTATTGCAAATGCATTAATTAGTGCCCAGAAAGGAGGTCTTGATAATGGTTTTGCATTTGCTGGAACAAATGCTTATCGAGCTAAACTGGAAAGTGGTTTAGATGCGGAGGGGAAACTTAGTTCTGTTAAAACTTTGATGGAGAGAATTTCTGATGAATATTACCCTTCTTAAGTATAAAAGTTACTTGTTCAATTTTAAGGGTTGAAAATAAGTTCTTCCATTATACTCGTCTAATCTCTCAAATCTTTTAGAATCGATATAAACTGCATTGACATCAAATTTATCTAGAAATCCCAAACCATCTATTTTGTGAATTATTTCTGGAGGCATCATACCACAAAACATTAGATGAGTAATCTCTTGAATTTCTCCAACTTTTTCTACCGATGAATAATTTTTAGGGATAATATAATTACCTTTCTCGTCTTTTGAGACTAAGATAAAAGGGCCTAATTTTTCTACTAAATTCATACTATCTCGGAAAGAAAACCATTTATAAATTTTATGTTGATTGCAGTATCTCCGCAACCCAAACCTTCTTCACTAGCTCACACTAAAAAAACCAAGACAAGATATCTATGAGCTCCCATAACATAATTAACTCGGGATTACGTTATGATAGTTCTTGTCT
>JBDROH010000024.1:0-27093 GCA_043810285.1 archaeon | reverse complement strand
CTAATAAATAACAAATACATATTAAACTTTCTTCAAGATTCTGGGTCAATCCGCAAGACTTAAATACTTAAATTGCGATATAACCAACATGAAAGAAAAACAAAACTTAGAGAAAAACGCTGTGCAAGCAGGGGACATATGTCGTAAGTGAATATATACATTAAATCACATAAAATTTATTCTGAGCAGATAATTATTCTATTCGATGAAAAAGGAATTAGTAAGAAAAGAATTCTTCAAACTAAAACTAAAAGGACATTCATATAATCAATGTAGAAAAATCCTTTTTGCAAAATACAATTATGAAGTTCATAATCAAACACTTCAAAGATGGATGCATAGATTACATAATTCTAGTAATTAGGATTTAGGAGATTTATCTAGGAAACCAAGAACAATTCATAGGAAAATTACTAGAGAGATAGAAGAAAAAATAATTTCTATTAAAAAGAAAACAGGTTGGGGAGTTGAAAAGATTGAAAACCTTGTAGAGATTAGCCATTGGTCGATTAATAAAATATTAAACAAGCATAAATTAATTGCAGTACCAAAGCAAAGAAAAAAGAGAATTAAGTACGTTCGTTTTCAAAGAAAACATTCAAATTCTCTTTGGCAAATTGATCATAACCAGCAAAAGATCGAGGACAAATAGGTTATTTCTATTGTTGATGATTGCTCAAGAAAGAGTTTGGCTTTCGAGGTAACTAATGTTGTCACAACAGATATTGTAATAAATTTAATTGATAAGTTAATCAAAACTTATGGGAAACCAAAACAAATCCTAACTGATAATGGCTCAGCTTATGGGCTGAAGAGTAATCATTCTAGATTTGATAGGCAACTTAGGAGAAGAGGCATTGAGCATATCAGGGGAACAGTTCATAGCCCAACTACTCAAGGAAAGGTCGAAAGATTATTTCAAACCTTCAAGAGAGAATTCAAATTTTGTAATGGGAATGTTGAATTGTGGAGAATGAATTATAATCATTTCAGACCACATATAAGTTTGGAAAATAAAACTCCTGATGAGGTTTATGATGATTTTAATCTGCTATTTTAGCCTACGACATATATCAGTAGATTGCACAGGTGACATCAAAATAATAAATATTTTATAAATTTAATATATAAGATTTTATAACACCCCTATAATTAAATTATTACTATTATCTAATAAAAATCAAAAGAAAGGTTTATAAATAATTCATATTTACTCATTGTATGGATAAAAAACCTTTCAAAGCACTTCTTGGAAAACAAATTGTAACAAGAGAAGGGAAACGTCTTGGAATTGTTAAAGACATAACCTTCGAAGCACGAACAGGTGAATTAATATATATTATTTTAAAAGATTTAACAACATATACTTCTAATTTATCTTTAGAAAGAACAAAAGACAGAGAAGCGCTAATTCCCTATAATGCTGTAATCGCCGTAGGAGATTTTATTGTTGTATCTGAAGAAGATTTATTATAAAAATATTTATAAACCCTCTTCATTAAAAATCTATATGGAAAATATGAAATTAATTGGTTCGAAGTTTACTAAAATAATTGCAGAAAGAAAACCAAATTTTACAGGAAAACTTAATATAAACACTAATATTCAAATAAAAGATTTAGAGAAAGTTGAAGAATTAAAAGACACTTTAAAAATTTCTTATAATTTTGAAGTAATTTATAATGAATTAGGAGGTATTAATATTGAAGGAACCATTTTTATTTCAACACCTCCAAAAATGATGAAGGAATTATTAAAATCTTGGAAAGATAAACAATTTAATACCCCCGAACACCTCCAAATAACAAATTATATAATCCAAAAATCTTCAATAAAGGCATTTGAACTTGAAGAAGAACTAGGACTTCCAATTCATATAAGATTGCCAACACTTAACCCAAAAAAAGATTAAACTTTCCCATAAACTTTTTAATCTAAATATATTTAAAACAACTTATATTCAACAGATCATGCCAATAATTTCTAACGAGAAAAAAAAGAAAATCTCAGAACAAATCTTATATTATTTATATTCTATTTTCCCAAGACAAATATTCACTTCTGAAATTGCAAAAGAAATGGCAAGAGATGAGGAATTTATTAAAACCTTATTAAAAGAATTAGAAAGAAAAAATTTAGTTATAAAAATCAATAAAAATCCTCAAGGATCCAACTATTCTTTAAGGTTAAGATGGAGAATCTCGAATAAGGCATATGAAATATATCAAAAAATCAATAAATCCTATTAAAACAAATATAAACCTATATTTCAAAAAATAACTAAGATTATAAACTAAAATACTTTATTTTGATAATGGATTTGATAAAAAAAGCATTTTCTAAAATAAAAGAAGACATCACTATTTTAAAAGAAGAGGTTTCTAACCTCCAAGTTCAAATAGGAGAGATTAAGAATTTTCAGACAAATAACTTGATACAAACCAACAAACAGACACACCAACAGACGCATAATCCTTATTTAAACTCTAATTTTACACATAAAACCCAAAGTTCCATAGGAAATAGGGGGGTTCCAACAGACAAACAGACACACCAACAGACAGACAAACATATACAAAATTCTCCTGAAAACAAACTAAACGAACTTTTGAAAGATCCTATCTCAGAATTTAAACGTGCTAATGAAATTTTAACCTCTTTAGATAATATAAAAAATGGAATACGGCTTCAATTCAAAAGCCTAACCCCACAGGAAATGATGGTTTTTGGCGTGTTATATTCATTAGAAGGACAAAAAGTAGAGAATATATCTTATAAAGTTATTGCAACACAACTTAACCTTAGCGAGTCATCTATAAGGGATTATATTAATAAGTTAATAAAAAAACACATTCCTATAGAGAAAATTAGACAAAATAACAAAACTATATTGTTAAAAATCTCTCAAGATTTAAAAAATGTGGCCACTTTAGACACAATCATCCACTTAAGAGAATTGTAAGTATCTCATTAAGAATAATTAATTTAAACTTCTTAATAAATCCTTAATAAAATTATATTCATTTCTAGTTATTCGGTTAGTCGAACAACTATTTAAAGTTCTCACTATCATTTATTCAAAACCCATAACCCTAAATCTCACTTATTTAAGCCTGTTATCTATTTAATCATTAAACTTAATTCTCACATTTATACAAACTTCTTTATTTGTATTTTACCCTCACTTTTCTATAAAATTTACTCATTTTCATAACAAATTTCAACCATTTAACTCTCACTTTTCCAAATTTTTTCAAAAAATCAAGATTTTTCTCTTTTTACCCTCACTTTTACACTTTTCATCATTAATTTACAAACTTCTTCAGGGACATATAACCTCTTTTTACCATTAATTTCTCTAGTTTCTTTAATTAATCCTTCATTTTTCTGCTTTATTCCATTTATCTGGCCCCGAATAGTACTCTTATCTTTACCCAATAATGCCGCCAAATCTTCATAGCTAAGCTTCATATCTGAATTTAATAAAGCCCATATAATTCCTCTTTCCATTACAGTGAAATTCTCTAAAATGTCTGTTTGGACAGCTGTTTGGACAGCTGTTTGGACAACATTAAACACTGGTTGTTTTACCACACTTGTTTGTTGTTGTTTAAACACCTCCTTAGAGATTCGTGGACCAAAGAAAGAAACAAAATTTTTTAGTTCCATAAGGTCTTCATGAACCATCATAAGTTGATCTTTAATATTTGAAATCTCATCCCTTTGTAACTTATGTTTATCGTCGAGATGTTTAATCCAATCACCAACTTTACTAAAATCTTTTTTAACATGATTAAAAGAGTCATAAATATCCTCTCTTAATTTATTAATCTTCTTTTTATGTCCAAATAAATCCCACATCTTAATAACTTCTAAACAATTTTCTTTATAAATGTTTCGGGCTGTCCAAACACCCAACACCAAAAACCCCTAAATTCAACACAAAAATCATAAAATCTTACATCTAAACCCTAAAAACCTTAAGGCTGTTTAATTCATAAACACTAACTTTTAGCCTCGATAACATCTATTGATATATAAAAATCTTTAGAAACTTATTCAAACAGCTGTCCAAACACTTAAAATCTTTGATTTAAACATAAACAACTTTCCAATTATCCAAACAGCTGTCCAAACACCCTCAAAAACTCTCCTAAAATTCTTGCCAAAACAATTATAAACTTCAAAAACTTACTCAAAATATGCAATTCAAAAAGAAGGTAACATCCTCTATAATTATCTCCTCTATAACTTTAATTACTTCAATTATACTTCCAATTATCCCCTGCCGAATTGCACCAAGTATCCCAAAACCAATTTACAAATGGACACTTTGTAATCTAAATCCAGATAATATTACAAGCCTAAATTCCCTAAAAGAATTTTTTGGTTATACCTCTTCACTAACAGAAACTTATTTTATTACACTTATAATTTCTTTCATAGCCTCAATGATATTTTTTTACTTTACTACAAAAAAACAAAAAAATTAAATGGAAATAATCAATGAAAAATAATATATTTATAGAGCTTTTTATATGGGTCTTAGGAACAATTGTAGCGTTAACAGTTGGTTCAGGAATGATTGAAAAGACTCTAACAATCCTAGGAATTCCAGAAGTCATTACATTTATTGCTGGATGGGTCGTGGTAATAGGTACAATACTTAGTGCAATTCTTGTAGTTTTCATTAAATAATTTCATAACTTAAAAAATTCTTTCACTTAAATTAATTCAACAAAATTCTTTAAATACCTTTTTACTAAATCCCTCAATTTTCATCAAACATAGATTGCACTAAGTTTACCAAAGTGCACAACCGTCAGATATGGAAACAGAATTAAGTAAGCCAAAGTCGTAGGAACTTCAAAAATTTTAAACAAATTTAATAAAAACAAATATTAATTAAACTCAAAAATTTCAATAAATATAAAAATAGATTTCAATAACTTGTGTGAACTATCCAACAATTTCCCTCAAAATCAAAGATTAATAACTTATTTTAGCAAAAGTTCGCATAATATAGATTGTATGACGTTCTTCCATTATAAAACGAACGAAAATAGGATGTTTGCACAAAGTTTTTAATGTGCGAACGCTTTATTTTCAAATGATAAAAAAATGTATTAATTGCAACCAAGAAAAAGAACATCACGCCAAAAACCTTTGCTATACTTGCTATAAAAAACTCAAATGGCAACCAAAAATAGGAACTTGCAAAAGATGCAAAAGAAAAATAACCCTTCACGCCAAAAACCTTTGCGCAGGATGTTACAACTACCTTTTTCATCTTGACAAAAACAAAGCCTATAATCAACGAAAATCAAACAATGTCGATCTAAAAACCTATAGAAGAACCACTAAAGAATGCATTATCTGTGGGTTTGAAAAAATCGTAGACTTGCATCACATTGATCTCAATAAACAAAACAATTCACCAAAAAATCTAATAGGTCTCTGCCCAAACCACCATCGGATGATTCACAACTACAATTTCCGCCCAGAAATATTCAACATTTTAAAAGAAAAAGGCTTCGATCTCCCATTAAATGATAAACTAGCTTTCCATGAAAAGAAGTTATAGTCAAAATTAACCCAATTCTCAAACAAATTTTAAGAGATTCTAACGAATTTTACCCCTTAAAGTTGAATTATCCACCACCATTGAAAAAAATACCCTCAAAACCCCTCAAAACACGAAATCACCCAATTTTCTTCCTAAAATCTCCTTACTAATTTTCTCTAAACATTATCAAAATTTAAGTGAAAAAGTGATAGTTAAAAAATCCTTTGAATGAAAGAAAAGTGAGTCTTTTTACAAGTAAGACCTTTTAAAGCTATAAAACTCTCTATTAAAAGGAGGATTAAGCGCATCAATAAATCTAATCTCTGTCGAGGAAAATAACTATTAAAATCTAGATTATAGTTATTCGGTTAAACGATTACATTCAATCAAGAAATATCATCCCCATAAAAAATATAAACACGAGTTAGCACAAGACAGAAGGTGATGAATGGAAAAAGAAAAATTCCTAAAAAAAATAGAGGTAGAATTAAAAATTTCAAAGAACTCAAATTATACTATTCGAAATTATCTCAAGGCAAATAAAGACCTAATAAATTTCACAAATAAATTTCCAGATCAAATTACTTCTGATGACATCAAATTATTCTTAGCTAAAAATTTAACAGATAAGGCAGCGACGTCAACAACATTATTTCTTTCTGCAATAAGATATGCATACACTTTAATTCTAAACAAGGATATAACTTTATCAATAAAACGGCCAAAAAAAGAGAAGCGACTTCCAACAATATTATCAAAAAATGAAATCAAAAATCTCTTCGATAAACTTCAAACCCAAAAATCAAAACTTATGGTCTGCCTAATGTATGCATGCGGATTCCGAGTCTCTGAACTAATTAATTTAAAAATCGACGACCTAAACTTTCCTGAAAAAATTGGGCATATCCGACAAGCAAAAGGAAACAAAGATAGAATTTTTAATATCCCTGAATTTTTAATAGAAGAATTGCAAGATCAAGCCAAAAAACAAAAAGACAAAATATACCTATTTACTGGGCGAAACGGAAAATTATCTACGAGAAATCTCCAAAAAATCGTATCTTCTGCCGCAAATAGGGCAGGACTAAAAAATGTTCATTGTCATACTCTTCGACATTCATTTGCGACACATCTCCTAGAAGAAGGAGTGGATATCCGAAAAATTCAAGAATTACTTGGACACGCAGACCTCTCTACAACCCAAATTTATACTCATGTCTCTACAGAAGAATTGAAAAAAATCAAATCACCTTTTGATTCTTTAAATGAATAAATACCAACCTTACCCCAACCAACCTTTAATAAAATCGAACATTATCAAAATACACTATTGTTGAATCCCAAACACTAAACTGGAAATCATCTACAATACCGTTTCCAGGATACCCATTACAAATCCCGGCATCTTCAAATTCATCTAAGTTTATTGTAACTGTGTGCCATTCAGTATCTTCTTCGTGAGGAATATCATAACCTACATACCCTCTATTCAGAGTATCTGTTATTTCAACCCACTCATTATCCTCATCTCCACTTATATGATAAAATACACTCAAATAAGTATCCACATTTTCTTTTTTGTAAGAGAACTCTAAATAATCCGCTTTCTCCACACCAATATTAGCATCAAAAGCAGCACTTCCTCCACTAACTGCAATAGAATAATTACCTTCTAAAGATTCGCTGTCTGTTCTTGTAGCTACAAATCCTGTCACGGGCCAACCTCGTCGACTATTAAGTAAACTCATGTCTTGCTCATTATACACTAAAAAAGTCATAGGATCAAATATCGAAGAACAGACATCCAAATTTACATCATTTCTTGAAGGACATAAATTCTTTTGACTTCCAATATTTATCACAGGAGTAACTGAAACTCTATCTACAGAATGATCAACATTAACCACATAAACTAAATCTTCATACTCCCCTAACAAATCAACATATTCTCCATAAATTTTATCCGCATTCCGAGCATATGCATTACTTCCTTCTAAGATATCATAGTTTTTAGATTCAAGACCTTCTTCAGTTTCACCACTCGTTTTTACATTCATCCCTACAAACTGATGACTTTGATGAGAAAGAACACCTGCACCCCTATCCACCATTATTCTCACCTCACCATTAATCGCATCATAGCATGAATATCCTCTAGAAGTTTCAATATCTAAAAGAATCGATGTACAAGATTCACTAAGTTCAATTTCTCCAATAACCCCTTTTACTAAAACTAATGCATAACTCCCAACCAAACTAACCGCACCAACCGTCAAAATAAGAATTAAAATAACGGCGACTACATTTGCAACCCCTCCTTTCCCAAAATTTTCCCCCAATTCCATTTTTGTATTCCTAAATCATAATATCTTTAAGGTTTAAATATCTATTCTTCTATAATTCAATTAAAAAATTTATTGCATCCTAAACTAATTTTTAAACATTGTTTTTACTTTTCAAATATTCTAAAATTTCTAAACCCTCTTTACCTCTAATTTCAATAATAATTTCTTTTTCATTAATCTCGCAAGAATCTAACATTTCAATTTCTCCAGTTTCCAAATTTATCCCACGAATGTTTTTTACAAAACAATTTTTATCACAATAAATAACTTCTTCAATAACCTCTTTAAATTTTTCTTGGATAAAATTAGGTGTTCTATTTAATTCACTATCTATCTCACCCCCAATTAAATCAATACAATCTGGAGTTGTCCCACAAATTATTTCCAAATTATTGGCCTCTCCAACACAAAATCTCACCGTCTTGAAAACATAAAAATTATAAAGATAAACTCCTGTTATTGAAATCAACAACATCAAAATAATCCCTACGATTAATAACTTCCCATCAGTATTTTTCATACATCTTCCAAGATAAAACATTTTATAAAACATTTTATCTCAACTAAACTATGACTTGTAAAAAATGCGGCTATCAAGACAAAAAAGAGGTAATAATCTTTGGAAGTCTCTTATGTCCTATTTGTGCAAAATTTGCACCTGAAAAAATCAATAACTTCCAAGATTATATTGATGAAAAAATAGATTGGAAAGTTTTAGATACTTTTAGAAAATACGGGCAACGCTCGGGCAAGAAACAAAAATCAGGAATGGATAAAATGGCTAGTATCGGTAGAGTTGTAACAAGGGCTCCGCGGGGTTATAATGTTATTAATGGAAACCTAATTCCAAACGAGGACGCTGTAAAAATCCATTCATTATATCGAACATTTCTTAATCGTAAATATTCTCTAAACTCTCTCGCAAAAAATTTTAGCCTCTCTGTAAATGGTTTGAAAAAAGTCTTATCAAATAGGACTTACTTAGGAGAGATAAAATTCGACGGACGAATCTATAAGGGTAGCCATCAAAATTTAATCTCTCCAGAAATATTCTATGCAGTCCAACGAAAACTAAAAACTTATTTGAAACCAAGAAAAAAATAATTATCTAAAACTACTTTGTCTCATTGCTCTTGCTTTAGAATCACCCGGCTTACAAGCTTCCTTCCGTCGGGTATCTGCGACCAATAAATTCTTATCATATGCCAAGAATACCCCTCTTAAATTTTCATTACCTGTGAACTTAACAATAGCTTTCGCAATAGCCAACCTCCCAGCTTCAACTTGGCAAGCGATTCCCCCATGTTTCACATTCAAATCAATATCAAATTTTAACTCGCCTAAAATATTTTTCGCAAGGACTAATGGTTCACTAATTTCTAACTGTTGTAAATCTGACAAAAAGGTTAAAGACCTTTTGTTAAATGTCACAATTCCTGTACCCTCTACAATTGTAGCCTTAGCAATCGCGGTCTTTCGTTTTCCAGAAACTACAAGTTTATTCATCGCAATCCCCTCACAATTTCTTTAATTCTAGAATATTTCATAGGTTTCCGATGATTAAACTCTTTAACATTCTTCAAATCCTCTTCACTCAAATTTCCATTTCCAATGTGACATCGCAATCTCTTGAATGCTTCCTGACCTTTCATTCGGTCTCGAGGTAACATTCCCCGAATCATTCTTTTAACCAATCTATCTTCCATTCGTATATACTTTGGACCCTTCAATGAAGATCCCATTCCCATTGTCCTTTTAGCCTGAATATTTTCAATAAAAACTTCCTTCCTTCCTGAGATAATAATCCCCTCACAATTAATAATATCTACAAAGTTCCCTTTCAATAAATCTTTAGTAACAACACTAGCCAACCTACCAAAAACCGCATCATTACCATCATAAAATATTTTCACCATTATTTCAAAATATCATACCCATTTAATTCAGGATTCTTTTTCATCTCTTCACTAATTGTAACAAACGTTCCATTTGCACCCTTAATCTTTTCAAGTGCCTTTCCTGATGCCGACCAAGCAACAATTTTCTTCACTCCACCCAATTCTCCAGCACTTAAAACTTTTCCAGCAATTAAAACATCCCCCTTAATCATATCAATATCCTTCAAATTAATCGCAGGCCATCTTCGTTTTGGTTTAGCTAACTCTTTAGCAACAGTAGGATTTGTTTTTTTTAATTTGATTATAGTCTCAACTAAAGAAGCATCCATTTTGTGCTCCATTCTTTTTTCAATTTTACTTTTACTTATTTTTATTTCCATTTTACTTTCCTTATGGGAGAAGGAGGATTCGAACCCCCGTAGGCAAAAGCCACTACGGCCTAAACGTAGCCCGTTTGACCACTCCGGCATTCTCCCACAACTACTCAGTGAAGAATCCACCGAGATTATTTAACTACTTTAGAGACTTCCGAAAGATTTCCTTTCAAAGCCTTACATGCATCGATAAACATCTCTTTAGCCTCAACTTGGCCCCAAGATTCAATCGTAAAAACTAGATTGTTATCAAATCCAATTGTAACACCAGGATAACTCTCCATATCTTCTTGATCCAAATCACATGCAGTAGCATTCTTAACCTTTAATTTCTTTCCAAACATTTCAAAAACTTCAGGATAAATTTCCGCTAACTCACTCTGCTTTTCACCATCCCCATTAATTTTTATCTTCGCTAAATGCTTATAAAAAACAATTCCTGGTGAAAATTTTGCATGATTAATGCCTTTCCCAATTTTTGCTCTAGCAACAAGTTCAATTTCTTGTCCATCTCCAATTAAAACAATAGGCATTTCAGAATGAACAACTAAATCTCCAAGTTCTCCAGAAAGAATTTCTTTTATTCCTCCATTTCCTTTAGCCTTTAATTTCATTTCAATATTCTGGTCTGCTTTAAGTTTCTGATTCTTTAAAGGAATAAAACCCAACCGGTGCGCAATAATTTCATCATAAAGAACAGAATCATTCTTGTAAATATCTGCCTCATCAATTGCTAAAATAGGAATCTCATTAACACTTCTTCGAATAGCATTAGCTAAACTAACATTCATATCACTAACAAAAATTATTTTTTCCGGTGTTTTTTCAATCATTTCCATTTTATTTTATTCAATTTTTAGTTTATAAGTTTATACTCTTCTCCCACGTCTTCCTCCTTTCTTCTTAGGACCTCCTCGTGGAATACAAGTTATATCAGTCATACTTAAAATTTTAAAACCTTCTTTAGTCAATGTTCTAACAATCACATGTGCTCCAGGTCCAATTCCTGTAGCCCCTGTTTGTCCTTTCATTCTAACATAAAGAGTATTAATCTTATAATCTTTACACATATCCTGAACTTTTTTAGCAATAAACATTGCAATTGTCGGGTTAGCCCTCATTCTATCATGTTTAGTAATCTGTCCTCCAGAAGTTCTTCCAATTGTGTCCCCTGCTAAGTCTGTCACAGTAGCAATAGTATTATTAAAACTAGCGTAAATATTCAAAATTCCAATATTCTCTTCATTTTTTGCCATATTACTCTTCATCCCCCATAGAATCTTCTTCAATTTTCTCATTAGTTTCAATATCTTCATCAGAAACAATCTTTCGTTCTTTTACAGAAATCTTATTTTCCAATTCTCTTGTCACAACAAATGAGGGGATATTAACTACACTACCGTCGACCAAAACATTCTTATGAACAATCAATTGTCGAGCATTCTTTACTGTATTCGCCAATCCTTTTTTGAATAAAATAGTTTGTAATCGTCTTTCAAATAAATTCTCTTCAGTCAATGCCAAAACATCTGGAATCCCTTGAACAATAAACCCCTTCTTACCTAATTTATTAAAAAAACTTTGTTGTTCTTCAACACCTTTTCCAATGAGACCTTTTGCTCTTCTACGGATGTTAGAAACCGCCGTTTTTGCTTTCCAAATTTCTCTCTTATTCTTGAGACCATATCGTTTAACTAAAATATTCTCTTCATCCATTCTAGCCCGATCATATAACTTCTTTGGTCGGCTATACAATTTGTGTTTTCTTTTAATATCTCCCATCTTATTTCTTTTTTCCTGCCGCAACAGAAGGTTTCTTATTTTTACGGAAATGTGATTTAGTTCTTTGTCCTCTTACAGGTAACCCTGCTGCATGCCGAATACCCTTATAAGATTTAATTTTTCTCATTCTCTTAATATCAAATTCTTTTCTTAACCTTAAATCTGCCCCACTCATATGTTTATCTTCACCATCCTCCAAATCTTTTCGTCGATTTTTCAAAAATCCTGGAATTGAAGGATTTTTAACAAACTCTTCAATCTTTGCTACTTCTTCCTCAGAGAAATCTTCAACTTTCCGATGTTTATCAATTTTCAAAACTTTGCAAACAGCATTAGCAAATGTCCAAGAAATTCCTGAGATTTTAGTAATCTCTGTAAATAATTCCTTATCTCCTCGAACATCTTTACCTAAAATTCTAATTAAAATTCTATTTTCATTTTCTTTCACAACGTGTTTTTTTTCGTTTGCCATTATGTAATAAATAAATTATGCCTCTCCATTTTAATTAATTCTTTCATAATCCTTTTCTCAATAAGGTTCTTCGGCGAAGGCAAATTAGCAACTCGCTTTTTAATATCTTCGAAGGAGTCAAAAATTTTCTCATTTCTAGCCTTAAGAATTGCCAAGGTATGTTTTTTCCCAAGACCTGGAAGCAATTCAAATTGATGAAGCCGAGTATTTATGGCTTGTGCTTCATTGAAAAATTTCACATACTTCTCTTCATTTTCTTCAACTGATTTTTTGATAAATTCTTCTAATTGAATTTTCGCAGTTTCAGTCAAATCTTCTCTAGGACATCTCCCTAAGATATATTGTACTTTTTCTCTTTTGTCCTCTCCGATATAAACATTTTCACCAACTTCAAATTTTATTCCTCGTCGAGGAACTAATTCTAAAAGAGTAAATCCTTTAATACCTATAGCTTGTGCTAAAGGCATCATTTTCTTCTCCAAAGGATAACCATAAGACAAGAAATCCAATATAATCGCATTTTCTTCTTTAACCATTTTTAATCTCCAGAATAAATTACTAAGACATTTTTAATGTCATCAGCATAATTAATAATTTTTAATAACCTCTAGTATCTTATTTATTTCTCCTTCATCTAAAGAAATATCTGCGAGGACTTTATTTAATTCAGAAGCATCTTTTGGCATAAAATCAACAATCTTGACAATATGTATATCTTTTAATCTAATTAAATTAAGAGCTTTTAATTCCCCTTTTAATTCTATTGCTTTCTCAACAGGCATCTTACTAAAGTTTTTAATAAACTTTTTAATCGCTTTACCCTTATCCGAATCTCCAGCTAATGCTACAACCTCAGCCATAGTGATTGGAGTTTCTTCTTTAATCGTCATTTTAACACCCTCAAATGGGCTGGATGAATGATAAATGTCTTCGTCTTATTCCCTGTTTTAATTTGAACTGACTTAAATTTTCCTAAGCTTCCGATAACTGTTCCATTCATACCCTTCAACCTCTTCGGAAACATTGATTGAACACCCAAATCAGTAACAACTGCAACATTCGCACCATCCTCAATTTTTTTAAAGTACTGACTAAGTCTTAACTTTCCCTTTTCTCTAATACTTTTTCTTTGACGTGCCATAATATAAAGAGACAGAACTAACGCGCTGTCGCCAACTCGGACAATAAATATCCTATAAACTCAACAAAAATTCCCTTTATAAAGTTTTCCGCCTTCCGAGGAGAATAACTTTATTATTATCTCATAAACCTTTCTACTTCGTCAATCGAAGCCGGCTCTATAAAATTATCAATTTCCTCTAATTTATTAGAATCTTCTTTAAAAGATTCAGCAAATAAACCTTTTGACATTCCAAACTCCTTTTGTTCAATAGAATTCATTACAGGTTTATTCATTTCTACAAAGTTTTGTTTTGACCTGATTCCATCACTAACCCTTCCCAATTCTAAATTTCCTTTATCCCTTTCATTTTCCATTCCAGCAACAATTGCCTTCGCCATCTTCTCCCCCCAAACCTGATACATACAACGCTGACACATATCCACGACAGAGTTTCCCTCGACAAGTTCAGAACAATAAATACATTTTTTCACCATCTTTCAAATTCCTATCAATTTCTCTTTTTAAATATTTAGGAGATTTGCAAGGATATATTCTCTCAAATATTTTATTTACAAACTTTTAAAAACATAATCCTCTATTAATTCATATGAAAAAAGTGGTAGTAGCATTCTTATTAGTTTTCTTTCTAGCATTAGTAAGTGCAGGTGCATGCGACTTAAGTGTCAGCCTACTAAACCAAGACCCATACCCTGCCGTCCCTGGAGACTATGTAAAATTAGTATTTCAAGTTGAAGGACTCGAAAGCCCAGATTGCAGCGATGTAACCTTTAATTTACTTCAAGATTACCCGATACAATTTGACCCTGGAATGGAGAGTATAAGAAAATTTAGAAAAATAGATTATGTCAAAGATTACGAATCAAATTTGCTAATCCCTTATAAGGTTAGAGTAAATGAGAACGCACTAGATGGTGCAAATCCTATCGAGGTAAATATTCAAAACAAAGGTGACGCGCCATTATCTCAAATGTTCAATCTAGAAGTCGACGACGTTCGAGCTAACTTCGAAGTTTACATAAAAAATTATGATTACCTAACACATGAGTTAGAATTAGAGATTTTAAACATCGCAGAATCTGACGTCGAAGCATTAACAATTGAAATCCCAAAACAAGATAACATAAATGTAAAAGGTTCAAATAGAATTGTTGTAGGAGACCTAGACTCAAACGAGTACACTTCTGCAGAATTTGAGGCGACGTTATCAGAGGGACAAATTATTCTAAATCTAATATACTCCGACACAATCAACACTCGAAGAACAAACACTGAAACAATAACATTCGACAAATCATATTTTATTGAAAGAGTAGCCGACAAAAAACCCACTTCAATTTGGACATACTTATTTCTAGGAGCAATCATCCTACTCTCTGGATGGTGGGCAATCAAAAAGTTTAACAAAAAGAAAAAGAAATAATTCTACTCATATCTTAAAGCATCCACCGCATTAATTTTACTTGCTCTCCACGCTGGAATCATCCCCGAAATAGCTCCAGTTAAAGTCGCAAACAAAATTAATCCTGCAAATAAAGGCCAAGAATAGTGCGGGCTTAAAAACCCATATCCAAGATTATCTAAAATATCTCCTGCAATAACCGTTGCGCCCCACCCTGTTAAAACTCCAATAACTCCTGCAACAAAACCAAGGAACCCAGACTCAAATAAAAATATTTTAAAAATCTCAGAATTCCTAGCTCCAATAGATTTCAAAATCCCAATCTCCTTAAATCTCTCTAACACCGACGTAATCATAGTATTAGCCGTATTAACTGCAGATACAATAACCGAAATTAAAGCAATCAAAATAATAAATCCAATAATAATATCCAAAACAATCGTGAACGATTCCAATAAATCAGAATAAGATTGAACGGTGAAATCCTCTTCTCCCTCGTCTAAATTTCTCGCTTGCCTCAAACTCTTCTCAACCTTTTCTGCCACCCCATTAACATTATCCTTCTCTGCTCGCGCAATAATCATCCCATAAGAAAGATTCTCATCGGGATAAAGTTCAGCCATAAAATCATTAGTCACATAAATATTAGAATCGTCTTGGGGATTTCCAATCTTCTCATAAAACCCGACAATCCTCAAATCCTCTCCTTGCACATTAATTTTACTATTAAGAGAATATTCCTTTGGAAAAATTTTATTCTTAATCAAATAATTATAACCCAAAGTAACTTTCCCCGAATCACTTGGCCGAAGAGCCCGTCCCTTAATAACCTCAATATCTGAAAGTTCCATAATCAGTGGCAAGGCCGGATCATAGCTCGAAATAAACACGTACTTTTTTGAGTCATCTTGCACAACCTCCCCAATTCCCATATATATTCCCGTCGCCTCATAAACTCCTGCAGTTTTTTTAATTGCCCTCACATCATCCTCCAAAAGTTTAAACGTAGCATCCAATCCAGGCACCCCAACTCCCCCCCTTGGCATAATCATCAATTTATCCGCAGAAGACGAAGACGTAAATTCTTCAATATAATCATAAAGTCCCCAGCCAAAACTAACAAAAATAAAAATCGTCGCAATCCCTACAAAAATCGACAAAATTGTAAGAATACTTCTTGTCTTACGTTTCCTTATATTATTCAACGAATATTTTACACTCTCCTTACTTATCATCCTCTCAACGCCTCCACCGGATTTTGTCCTGCCGCATTCATCGCTGGAACAATCCCTGCCACCGCACCAATAATAAAACTCCCAGCCAATGCTCCCCCAATTAATATAAAATCAAAACTAAAAGAAAGTTCCGCCCCAAGAAAACTATTAATCCCTGCAATACCCCAGATACCAACTAATGTCCCAAAAATAATACCCACCAAACCACCAATAAAACCAAGCATCCCAGACTCAAAAAAGAACTGCATAAACACCTGACTATTCTTCGCCCCAATTGCCTTCATAATCCCAATCTCTTTTTTCCTTTCCAAAACAGAAGTCGTCATAGTATTAACAATCCCCAAAGCCCCAACCAAAATAGAAATCGACGCAATAATAATAATAAAAGCTTGAACACCACCAAGAATACTATTCACAGTTTCCATCATAGCTTCAGGAGTCGAAACCTCAAAATCCTCCTCGCCCTCTTCAACATCCCGCCTTTCTCTCATCAACTTTTCAATATCCTCTTTCCCCCTATCCATCAAATCCTCACTCCGAACCTTCACTGCAATAATATCTACATCATCACCATAGTCTATCAAATCCCTCAAAGTTTCATCATTCATCATCACCATATTATCAAAAATAAAACTCCCCGTTTTTTCCAAAATACCCACGACAATGAATTTTTTATCTTGTATCAATATACTTTTTCCAGGGACAATGGCACGCCCATAAGAATCCTCATCTTTCCAAAAATCATAACCTAGCACAACTTTATCAGTATCTCCATCCTTCAACATCCGCCCCATTTCAACATCCAAATCCATAGCTTCATACGCAAACTTCCTAGCCTCTCCATCAGGAACAGAAACCAAAGTTTCAAATCCAAAAATATTATTAAATTCCATTTTCCCTGAACCAATTATCCTAGAAATAGCCATCTCAACAGAAGACAGTCTCCCGATAGCATCAACATCCTCCGTCGTCAACTTGTTAACCGCTCCGCTTCCAGGAGCCCCAAAAGAATTAATTCCTCCCGCCTGAACACTAATAACTTGTGTAGAACTAATTCCAAACTGAGCCCCAACCGCCGCCTGCAACCCCGTTCCTAAACTAATCAAAGAAACAACAGCAGTCACTCCAATAAAAATTCCCAACAAAGTTAGCCAAGACCGAATTCCTCGATGCTTCAAATTTTTCAAAGCCAAAATTAAATAATCGTTCATCACTTCTCTCCATCAGATTTAACTTCCTTCTTCTTTTCCTTAGTAACATCAACAAAGTTCTTTCCAACCCTCTTTGTCACCTTATCAAGCCCCCCATCCAACAACCAATAAATAACATCAGCATACTTCTTAGCCAAATCTGGATCGTGAGTAACCATAATCACCGTCTTCCCCTGCCTATTTAACTTCTCCAAAAAATCCATAACAATCGCCCCAGTCTTCGTATCCAAATTCCCAGTCGGTTCGTCGGCCAAAATAACTTCAGGGTCATTCGCTAAACTTCGCGCAATCGCAACCCTCTGCATCTGCCCACCAGAAATCTCACCAGGATAATGCTCCATCCTATCTCCCAACTCAACCAACTTCAAAAGCTCCTCAGCCTTGTTCTCTCTCCCCTCAACACTCGTCCCTTGAAACATCATCGGCAACATAACATTTTCCTTCACCGTCAAATTCGGAATCAAATTAAACGACTGAAAAATAAACCCAATCTTCTTCCCCCGAACCTGCGCCAAATTAGATTCACTAAATTCAGAAATATCTCCTCCATCTAAATAAATCGTTCCATAAGTAGGCATATCTAAACTCCCGACTAGATTCATCGCCGTCGAATTATGAACAATGAAATTATTGGCCAAAAAATTACTTGCAGAAGGAACACTTATATCATAGACAAAACTTTCCTTTTTAATACTTTCAACACTTCTAATTTTATCCCAATAAACATCCATTTTCAATAATCGTTGAAGTTCTTTAGTATTAATCCCATTTGATCTAAACAGTTGTATTATCTTCCCCAAACTTTTTTTGGTAGGATTAATTCTTTTCGATTCATAAGCCCAAAGATAATTATGCAATTTTCTAGATAAAATCACTCCTGAATCTCTCCTCACTCTTCTAATCAAATCACCACAAGGAATAACATCTACATTTGGATTAGATTCAACCAAATTATTTAAATGCATTTTTAATCGTCCCATTTTCTTAAGAGAATTATAACCAATAGATTTATCATACAAAAATAAGTTTTCATAACCAGAAATAGATAGAGAAAAATATTTCCTTTTCTTCTTCTCTTTCGTATTTGAGGCATACTTTATCTTTTCAGAATATCTTGTAACAATTCCAAACCGCAAGAATAAAAATTGAAGCTGTTTGATAATTCTTTCACTAGCAAGAGTGATTTCTATTTCTTTCTTGTCTTTACTCACGTAAGAATCGCAATCAAATAGCCCTCTGATAAATGAAGCTATTTCTGAATCAGGACATTTAAATACAAAATCTGGTAAGTATAAATTATGTGATTTTTTCATTAAAGGAAACTCAAAGACACATTCAAAAAACCATTTTAATAACTTGGAAGAGTGGTCTTCTCTACCCTCAATACAATTAACACTTTCAACACTAAAAATTTTATTAATTAATAAATTATATCTATCAATAAGTTCTCTATCGAAATTAGAAAATTTCATTCCATCCTCATCTATCCAACCATCCCCTGCCAAAAACCCATATATCTCCATTAAGTCCTTAGATGTCGAATAAGGAAATGTGACACCCTTAGAAGACGTAATAACTGTAAACTTGATATTATCCTTAAATAAGTCTATATTTCCTCCTGAATCTTCAGTTATCTGGTTAAATCTATAAAGAGGTATGTTGTTATTTCTAAACCAGGAATCATAAGTTCCAGGATTTATCTTAAACTTTTTAGTAATTGTCTTTCTGGAAAAGTTTAATTTTTCCTTTAACTCTTTCATTAACTCAACAGAATTAGATATAACTATAGACTTATTATCCTTAAATTTATCAAGAACCTCAAGGTTCTGACTATTTCCCCTAACTTTAATCCTTCTAGGGATTGCAACAAAACATCCATCCATTAAATTGTTAGCAAAAATTTCACTAAATCCTTCTTCTCTTAATGTAAAAAATGGATGGTCTTCACTAACTGTAATTTCTCTGCCACCAGATGTTTTAATTTTTAGAAGATTCTTTTCTTTTCTTTTATAAAATTCCATCACCTTAAATTTTTTGATTTTGCCAGTTTTCTTATCTAGTGAATAAACCTCCTTGTTTTTCCGTTTCTCCAAATCTTTAATTTTTGTAGGAATCCCATCCCCTGAAATAACTTCGGTATCTCCCACAACACATTTTCCAGAACCACTTGGTCCCATAATCGCCACAAACTCTCCCTTGAAAACCTTAAACTCTAAATGACTAAGTGCCTTCACAACAGAGTCCCCCATAGGATAATGCTTAGAAACATTCCTCAATCTAATAACCTCTTCCTTCACCTCATTCATGCCCTACTAACACAAATCCCATATATAAATTTGTCCCAATACCTCCCAATCAAATCATACAAGCCACGACCGAATAATAAACTTTAGTTCAGCAGAACTACCTACAAGGTAAATAGAAATCAAATTGATTTATAAAACTGATATAGCAAGTTTTATAAATATAAATTTCACTGTTTCTTTATGATAATTCCTATGAGATGTTTTAGTTGCGGGAAGCCAATAGCACATCTATATGTAAAATATAAAAAGCTAGTCGAAGAAGGAAAATCTCAAAAAGATGCTCTCGACGAAGTAGGTTTAAAGCGATACTGTTGCCGAGCACAACTCTTGGGACAGACAGACACACTCGAGTTAATTAATAACTTCAAAAAATTCTAAGATTTAAATCCACTAATAATTCTCCAAGCAACTACTCCGAATATTACTAAAATTCCTAATAATGAAAAGAAAACTACAAACTTATTCTCTAAATTTATTACAATCCCTTGAG
The DNA here is from genome assembly GCA_043810285.1 of archaeon. Classification (GTDB taxonomy): domain Archaea; phylum Nanobdellota; class Nanobdellia; order Pacearchaeales; family GW2011-AR1; genus JAGVXH01. Next base: position 6,871 of record JBDROH010000024.1, on the reverse strand, counting down.
TTACTAGAATTGCCCCTGTAGCAAGACCGGTTATCTGGAACATATTTTCAACCGAAAATAATCCCACCAACAACAAAACAAATCCAATCCCTGCAAAAAGATAATATCTTAATTGATTATTCTCCCCCGCGACCTTTTCGTATTTATTAGTACATTCACGGTAGTCCAATTCGCATCTTGGTTCCATAATCTTACTACGTGTACCATCTATTACTTCTTCACTTCCTATAATCCAACTTCCATTAATTTCTTCACATTTCTCTTGTGTAAAGGGAAGAGGGCTATCGAAACAAAAATCATTATACTTTGGTTCTTCAAAGATTATCGAAGCTCCAACATTTACTAATGAAACAAAAATTATTGTCAAAATTATACTTACTATAATGGTCAACGCCAATCTATTAGCCATAAATAATCCAAGTACGCTTAATTTATAAATCTTTAGAAAATAAATAGACGGCTTCATACTTTCCCATCAAAGACAGTATAACCAAGCATATTCAACTAGTCAATAAGTTTTAGAAATAATCAATTCACCCTTTTCAGATTTTATTAAAAGATTGTCTCCAGCGTTAAGTTTAGCATTTTTAATTTCTTTTTCTGGAATAACTAAAATATATTTATAATATTTCTTCCCCTTGTATATTCTCGATAATCTCTTTTGAAGCTTCATAAAGAAACTATAGTTACTCTCTTTATATATTTTTAGGAGCCGAAAGACTTAAATAGATTAGGAGCCTAATACTATTATGACGAGAGTGATTGCAAGAAAATTAAGAAAAAATGGGCACTCATTTGGAGAAATATCAAAAATATTAGAAAAATCTAGACAATATATATGGAGATTAAGCAAGGATGTCAAATTTGATAAAAATGGGGAGGCAAGGTATAAGAAAGATATTGTTAATAAATATTCAAATAAAATAATTCCACAATGCGAAAAATTATCACAAGAAAAAGTAAGGATAATATCCCATCTTTTGTTTGACGGAACAGTTTTCAAAGCTGGTTATAACCATATTGCTAGATACATTAATTGCTCAAAAGAATTAATAGACCAATTCATAAATGATGTAGAAAAGGTTTATGGGATTAAAAGATATAATTTGTCTATTTGTGAAAACAAAGGAAGAATACACTATAAAGCCACATTCACCTCGAAAGAAATGTATAATGACCTTCTAAAATATCTGCCAACTTTTTCAACATCAAATACAAAATTAAAATTACCTCAAATAATAGTTAATTCAGAATCCAAGATTCAATTAGAGGTCATTAGAGCATTCTGGGAAGATGAAGGATCAATATCTTACAAGGGAAGGTTGTGTGCCGACTTAAAAAACAAAAACATCATTTATCAATTACTTGATTTTCATAAAATATTTGATATTTATGGGAAGATGTGTTGTTATAATGACAAAACCGGAAAGACCTATAAATTATGTATTCATAAAAATAAAGAAAATTTAACAAAGTTTTACAATCTAAAGATATTCCATAAATCTAGAGTATCTAAGGGATACAATATTAGCAAGAAAAAGATTGACGTTTTAAAACACCATATACATAAATTTAAAAACAATGAATTATAAAAAAAATAGAGACGACCATAGTAATTTGGTAATACCTGTTCCCATCCCGAACACAGAAGTCAAGCTTATTACGTTGGTACTTGTACTGTCTTTGATGGGAAGGTATCATGTTGTCTCGTTTTATTTTTCTATTAATCTCCTCAAATCAAAAACATTTTATAAAAAATCCAAGTTAGGTTATCGTTCTAGGGCCGAACTTGTTATCGAGGGTATTCGTAAATTAATGGTGAAAAACAAGTATTATTCTCTTCTTTGCTGTATAAATTCCAGATATATGTCTTGACGCAGGACAACGTTTAACCGAGATTCCCAGTATATGCCTTAAAACCCTGATTTCCGGCTTTGTTGCATTAAACTTTTTAACTAACCTAATAATTGTCAGATTATATGCTAACCATTTCAACAAACGCCCGGAACAGGACTTGAACCTGCGACCTATGCCTTAGGAGGGCATCGCTCTAATCCAAACTGAGCTACCCGGGCAGAATGAGGGAAGGAGGATTCGAACCCCCGTAGGCAAAAGCCAGCAGATCTTGAGTCTGCCCCGTTTGACCACTCCGGCATTCCCTCACATATAAATCATAAGGATTTATTTTCTTTTTAAGTATATCTTTTCTTTGTTTCAATGTCGTCCTTGGTGTACAAAATCCAAATTTCCGCCAAACATGATATTTTGTTAAATGCTTTTGATTTGAAGAGATTAAATTATTGAAGAAATTGTGTACGTCTTTTAGTTTTATAAATAAGAGGGATATTGTTAATGCACAAAAGTGTGCACTTGAAATGCATAGATTTATAAATAGGTTTTTCATAGATTGATTATGATATCTAAAACACTATTAAAAAATATTATAGAATCTCAAAGAGAAGAGCTTTTAGATAAAGGTGAGGGTGAGATAAAAAGGGAGAAAATAAATGACATAGATTTGCTTTCAGGATTTGCATTGCTTGTCTCTGGTATAAGGCGATGTGGGAAAAGCACCCTTCTGAGGCAAATAATTAAAGGAAATAGAAAAATACCTTATTTCAATTTTGAAGATACAAGGCTTTCGGGTTTTGATATTAAAGATTTTAATAGACTTGCAGAAGTTTTTAAGGAATCTTATGGGGATGTTGAAGAGTATTATTTCGATGAAATACAAAATATAGGGGGGTGGGAAATTTTTATCAGAAGTTTATTGGATAGAAAAAAGAAGGTTTTGGTAACAGGTTCCAATGCATCTTTACTAAGTAGGGAGCTTGGGACAAGACTTACTGGAAGACATTTGGACCTCCAATTATTTCCTTTTTCATTTAATGAATTCTTGAAATTCAAAAAAAAAGAAGCATCATCAAAACTCTTTGAAGAATATTTGGAGGATGGAGGATTTCCAGAGTATCTAATATTTGAAAAGATAGAGTTGCTACAGGAATTAGTAAATGATATTATAATGAGGGATATAGCGGCTAGGCATAATATCAAAAACATCAAAACTCTAAAGGAAATGGCTATCTTCCTCATTTCGAATTCATGTAAGGAATTTTCATATAACTCCTTAAGAAAAATATTAAATTTAGGTTCAACAAATAGTGTTATTTCTTATATGTCTTATTTTAAAGATAGTTATTTGTTGTTTTCGGTTCCGAAGTTCGATTATTCGCTAAAAAAACAGCTTGTGAATCCTAAGAAGGTATATATAATTGACAACGGGATTATTAAAGCAAATTCTAGGTCGTTTAGTCCCGACAAAGGCAAATTACTTGAGAACTTAGTTTTTATAAGTTTAAAAAAAATAAACAATCAAGAAATATTTTATTTTCAAAATAAGTATGAATGTGATTTTGTTGTTCGGAGAAAAAATAAGATTAATCAAGCCATTCAGGTTTGCTATTATTTAAATGATGAAAATCAAGACAGAGAAATTAATGGGCTTCTAGAGGCTATGGGTGAGTTTAATCTAGGAGAAGGAATAATTTTAACATTTAATCAGGAAGACGAATTTGATTTTGGGAGTAAAAAGATAATTATTAAACCTACTTGGAAGTGGATGTCGGAAGATGGAAAATAATTCTAATGTAGGCAATTTTGTAGACAAATATAAAATGTAGACAAAGTATATCCTTAAATATTATAAAGTACTAGAACATCCCAACAGCCGTGACAGAAGATGTGTTAAGTTTATGTGGGCATTTAACTCAATACACATAGTAAATGGGTGTCATTTTTTAACATTTTTTCGAGGATTTTACACACCCTCTTTTTTGTGGTAACTCGCCCATATTTACGATATTTTTTTACCAAATTACCGATTAGAATCTCAGCTTATCCTTTCTTAAAATACGGATTAAAAGCCTAACAAAGCCCCTTAAATTATTCTTATACTGGGCATTCTGCAGGACTTCATAATACTTGAATTTCCCCTTTTTTGGGATATTTACCATAAGATATTTATTCTTATGTAAAATAAAGTTCATTAACAATCTCCCAACCCTTCCATTCCCATCCACAAAAGGGTGTACCTTCTCAAATTCTGTATGAAAATAAGAAGCTAAAACTAATGGGTGAAGTTTCTTCTTATTGACAGAATACCACCTCAACAAACTTGCCATCTTGTTCGGAACTTCATGAGGCTGGGGCGGAATAGATCTTCCAACAAAAACCTGAACTGTCCTATATTTCCCTGATTGAGAAACTAAATCTTCTCTTAAGGTGTTTGCAACAACTAATTGGTGCAGATTTAAAATAAATTCCTTTGTCAAATCTTCTTTGTAATTTAAAACATAGTCAAACGCCTTTTTATGATTTAAAATTTCATGAACTTCTCTTAAGGATTTTGTGCTTGGGACAATCCCCTCAAATAACAAATGTGATGTTTCTGAAAATGTTAATGTATTCCCTTCAATACCTGTTGAATCATAAGTAAACAATGAACAGAAAGCCTTATATCTATTCTCATAATTTTCTTTCGGTTCTTTTGAAAAATCTCTTTTAATTTGTTTTAAAAAAATCTCTTCATCTTTCGTTAAAATAGTATCAAAAATATTTAATCTTCTATCCGCCTCTTTTTCCATTTTCCTTAATTTTTCTTTCGTTAAATTAACTCCAAGATAGATTCGTTCTTTTGATACTTTATTATTCAATTTAATAGACTTTACTCTGTAATAATATTTCCTTCCATTTTTTTCTTTTATTTCTGTGTAAACCATATTTTTTATACGTCTACCATATTTATAAATCTTTATGTTTGGTGGACGTAATATTCTCCCCTCGAGCCCCCTAGTCATATATCTCCACACATACATATATGGCGGGTGACTCTTTCACTTTTTCTAAAAATTCTCCCCACGACAACCCCCTCAAAACCTCCCATAGACCCCTATTTTAAGGGTGTGTTTATTCTATATCAAAATCGACATAGGAACCCACTTTTTTCAAGAAATTTTTCCTAGTGACCGTTTTACCAAATTGCCGGTATTTACTAACAAAAGCTCTATTAGTCACAACAATAAACCAATCATCCCCATAATTTTCTTTTAATGATTTAATCTTCTCTAAAAATCTTTTTTTATTTTTATTCAAAACCTTTCCAGTCCCAATTTCTAATGCGATAAACCTATTCCTAACCTTGAAAACAATATCTGGCTCTCGAGTTCTATACTCTTTTACTTCTTCAAACTTTTTATCCAAAACTTTTTTGATTATTTGAACGAGAAAGCAATGTTGGTTACTTTCATTTAATGGAGGCTTAATCAAATAGTGATGCCTTTTTCCATAAAGGTCTTGTTGATAAATTGCTTTGTATCTATTCTCAATTAAATATTCAATTTCATGACAGTTTAAATCATTTACAAAATATAAATTTTCCTCACCAATAAAGAGTCTTATATTCACACTGTTAGTGTTTTTTCTCTCAAAAGCCCTCTTCTTTTTTCCTAATATTTTTTTAAATCTCATTAGCAGATTCCATCAAGTCACCTTATTAAAGCCATTTAGTCTCATCAACAATAAAACATTAACCTAACGACATTATATGCGCGGGCGGGGACTCGAACCCCGGTCATTTGGTTTCTTCAACTAACATTTTGGAAGCCAAAGATTCTACCACTAAACTACCCACGCATAGATTAATAACCTAAATTAAGGTTTTAAAGTTTATTGTTCTAAAATACTTCCCCATCAATAAACTTTAAAACCCTTAGTTTTCTTCCTATATTATGAAATTCAATTCATGGTATAATCAGAATTACAAAAAACTTCTGATAATCTCCTCAATAGTTTTAGCACTCTCTATAATATATCTAATCATGTTTACTTTCCAAACAGGAGATATAATCAATAAAGATGTATCCTTAACTGGAGGCTCGACAATAACAATTACTACTAATATTTCTTCACAAGATTTAGAAGATGCACTTTCCCAAAACCTTACTGATTTCACAATTAAAACAATCTCAGATAATTCAGGTAACCAATTAGAACTAGCAATAACTGTAGGAGAAAAAGACTCTCAAAATCTCGAAGACTCTTTAGAACTTTTTTTAGGATATGAATTAACTTCTGAGAATTCCTCGATGGAAACTACAAGTGCTTCGCTTTCAGCAGATTTTTATAAACAACTTATTGTAGCAGTAATCTTAGCATTCTTTTGGATGGCAGCGGTTGTTTTTTTAATTTTTGCAAAAGGCAAGAAAGTTAAAACTCAAGTAATTATTTTAAACATTCTCTTAGGATTTTTTATGGGTAATTTATTTTTATCTATTAATCCTATAATTTCAGCAATCATTTTTCTTACCTTCGCAACGATTCTAATTAGGATATACGTCAAGAGATCTGTTCCGGCTTTTGCAGTTATGCTCTCTGCATTTGCAGATATTGTAATGACGCTAGCCGTCGTTAATCTAATGGGGATGAAACTTTCAACAGCCGGCATAGTAGCATTCCTTATGCTTATAGGTTATTCCGTAGATACAGACATTCTCTTAACAACTCGTCTATTACAAAGAAAAACTGGAGTGAATTCTTCCCTTTTCGGAGCATTCAAAACAGGGACCACAATGACGCTAACTTCGATAGTAGCAATTATTGCAGCATTAATCGTAGTATATCCTTTTGGCTCAGTTCTTAATCAAATTTTCACAATCTTACTTATCGGACTCTGCCTCGACCTTTTTAACACTTGGGTCACGAACGCATCAATAATTAAATGGTATGTAGAAAAATGAAAATAACTTTTAAAATATGGATACTTCTCGCATGTGTATTGCTTTCATTAGCCTCAATATTTATGACAGTTAATCCT
>JBDROH010000023.1:0-5236 GCA_043810285.1 archaeon | reverse complement strand
GAATCCTGAATATTATTTTGTTAGTTCGTTAAAATCTGATTCGTCGGTGAAAATTGATTCTCGAGATTATTGTGATTTGTTGAGAGTTGATAAAGCTGGGAACAATAGAATTGGAGGTTGTCCGAATTATGTTTGGACTGGGATTCGGTAAATATAGGATATATTTGGCTAATTAATTATTCATTATATTTTAATAAGGAAGTTTTATTAAGTTAATTAAGTAATTGTTTATATGGTGAATAAAGTTGGTTCGGAGAAGTATTATATTATCATATCTTTGATTTTGGGTCTGATAGTCTTAGGTTTGAGTTTGTATTTTATTTTTAATGAATATTTTAATGAGGATGAGTTGAACTGGCAACAGTGTCGACAGAGTATTATTTTGCGATCGAATTTGCCTAACCTGAAAGAGCTTGGGACTGATTTAAAGGGTTCTTTTCCGTTAAAATGTAAAACAGAGGTTGTGACAATTGATAGTGCTGAACAAGAGAAAGTTTACGGGAAAATTTCTGAAGCTATTGCAGAAGGATGGTATATGTTTGGCGAAGGTAAGTTTGATTTTATTCATAGTGAATTTTTAGAAAAAGATAATTATTGTTTGGCTTTTGCTAGGATTCATTATACTTCTGAGGTTATTGAAGATTTTGAAAAACTTAAACTTGAAAAAAATGAAGACGGTTCAAATAAATTTTCTATTGCAAAATATGAACTTGATTTTTATGATTACTATCGTAGAACTAAAGTTCCTGGAACAAGCGAGACTTATGAGGAATATCTTCCGCTAGTTATTTTTCTAAAAGAAGGTTTAAACAACGCCCTGATTCCCATAAGTTCAAATATGTATCCTCAAGAAAAAGACCTAATACTTGTCTATGCAACTTCTAAGGAAAAATCTGGTTTGGGAGGAAAAATTTCTAAAGAATGGATTGATATAAAAGGATGGGTAGGTTATATTGCTGGTTGGATTTCTAGAGATGAAGAAAAAATGGAAAATGCTAAGCAGGGATTGGTAGAACATTTTAATTTAAAGAGGGCAATTATATTAGTTTCTCCAGAAGATTTAGATTCATTAGGATGTAAATTTTTGTCGATACCCGCCTAAAATGATAAATAAACGCGGAGGACTTTTACATCAAACAATTGTTCATTTGGTTTTGGTCGGACTTATTCTTGCATTGTTTTTATTAGCGACGGCTGGAAAGATTAATGCTCGAGGGGTGAGGCAACAAGTTTTAGAGAAGCAGATGGCGTTACTGATTGATGCGGCTGTTCCAGGAATGAGTTTTGAGATTGAGAAAAATAATATTAATGGGCTTGTTCAGAAAGTCGAAATTAAAGAAGGTAAAGTTTTTATTATGGTTGAGGGACTTGGTTCTTTTAGAGGGTATCCTTATTTTAGCAGATATTCAGTTAGTGTTAAAGAAAAAGAAAATAAATTCGTGGTGGGCGTCAATGAATAATCGTGGAACTATGGGTGAGGGGATTTTGATGATTTACCGTCTTTTGTTAATTGGTTTCATAGCGTTTGTAATCTTGGGAATCTCTTCAGTTTTTTATGCACATTATATTGATGTTAGGGATGCTGAGGCAAGAATTTTAGCGAGAAGTGTCATAGAATGCGTTTCTCCCGAAGGTGTTTTAAATTTAGATATAATCTCCGAGGATGATAGAAAAAACATTCTGTCTTATTGTGGATTTGATGGTTCCGAAGTCGGACGATTTTATGTTGAACTGAAGTTTGAAAATTCTGGAAAAGTTATAAAGCTGTCTCAAGGGGATTCTGGAGCACTTTGGGTTTTGGAAATTTTTGAAAGTGATAGGCTAAGTGAGGGGTTAAGGAAGTATGAACCGGGATATTATGATTGGAGTTATCCAGTTTATGTTTTAAATGGAGAAAATAAATTTACTACAGAGGTAAGTGGGCAAGTTTTGATTAGCAATGAATTCTAAATTAAATAAACGGGGAATTATAGGAAGTTTGATTGTAATGATTATTAGCACAATTACGATTATTATTATTTTATCGATTTTTGTTTTTGGGTCTAGTTTAGTTAAAAAATTTGACAAGGTTGATATAAGTATTAGTATCTATGATGAAACTCGAACGGGGTTAGATGATATTTTTGATTATATGGTCACTTATCAAAAGTTTATTAGGGCTAAATATCTAGTTGCCGGCGGGATGGAGTTGGATAATGCATTAGTGGAGGTTGAATATGAAAAATAAGCGGGCACAATTTTTTGGGTTATACTTAGTTTTTATCACCCTGCTTTTATGTGGGATTGTGATGGGTCTTTACCATATTCAGCAGAAAAATGCGTTTAGTTCGTTGGTTTCTCCTAAGGAGGTTTTAGAAGTCCGAGATGATTTGGAAATTTTTGAGATAAGAGAGGTTAGTTTGATAAGAGGTTCTTTGGTTGAGGCGAGTAAGACGGAAGTTTTTGGAACTGAAAATTTTAGGGAAGAGTTTAGAAGAATTTTTATCGAAGGGATTTTGGTAGATGAGGGTATGAAAGAATTTATCTTTAGTAATTTAACATTGAAGGGAAAGAGTTTCGAGGAGGATGCGAGATTAAAAAGTAAGGATTTTTTCGAAAATGGACTTTATTTGGAGAGTTTAACCAAATTTGAAAATGGGAAACTTATTTTTGGTCGAGGGATTATTGGAAAGGATATGTATCTGAAAGCAACTGATAAAGACAGGATAAGTTTTCCAGTAGATTTTTCTTTTGAGTTTAGCAAGGCGTATTTAATAAATTTTAAGAATGGAGAATTTGAGGTGAAAGCTGAATAATGGATTACGGTGGAAATGAACGACGAAGAACGAAAAAAGATTTGAAGAGAAAGCGAATTGCAGGAAAGTATAAGCGAGGTGGGAAGTTTAGGACGCAAAATGTTTCTGAAGAAAGTGAAGGTGTAAAAGAGAAAAAGGTGAGGAAATATTGATGACATTTGGATTTTTATTTTGGTTATTTTTTATAGGGATTGTTGTAGCTTGCTTGCAAGATTTGAAAAGGCGAGAGGTTGATAATTGGTTAAATTTATTTTTGATTATGGCTAGTTTCTCTTTTATTTTTTTTAGAGCGATTTTTGAGAAAGATCCCACTATTATTTTTCAGGCAGGATTTGCTTTAGTTATATTATTTATAGTTATGAATTTATTTTATTATGGAAGAATTTTTGCTGGTGGCGACGCCAAGTTGTTGTTTGTAATGACGATCTTTTTTATTGGGACAACATTCGTGACAACAATAGTTAATATTGGAGTTTTTCTTTTATTCCTAATGATTGCAGGTTCTGCATATGGTTTGACTTATTCAATTGTTTTGTATGTTAAAAATTTTAAAAAAGTAAATAAAAAAATTCGTATGGGCTTTTCGGCTTTGTGGATTCGATATCTAATTTTGGCAGGAGTAGTTTTATTTATATTTAGTTATGTTAATTGGATTTTTTTATTCCTTGCAATTTTTGTTTGGGTTTCGCCAATATTGTATGTTTTTGCAAAAGGGCTTGAAGATGTTGCAATGACTAGAATAATTTCTGGAAAGAAACTTCGTGAAGGTGATTGGTTATCTGAAGACGTTAAAGTTAGGGGAAGAGTAATTAAAGCTGGTTGGGAAGGATTGTCTTCGAGGGATATTAAACTGCTAAAAAGAAAAAAGAATGTTAAGATTAAAGAAGGATTACCTTTTGTTCCAGCATTTTTAATCGCTTTTATTTTATATGTTCTTTTGAAAGAAGAGTTTGTCAAGTTTTTAATCGGGCTGGCTTAATTAGGAATTCTTGGAAGAGTTTTGAATAGTTTTTCTTTAATCTCCAATGTAACCTCTTCGGCATTTGATTCTTCAAGTTTTGGTTCTTTTAATATTTCTTCTTGAAGAGCTTTGAGTTCCTCGTCGGTTGCCTGTTTTTTCTCTGTTTCGCCCCCATAGATAGGAACCACGTCTATTAATGGATGCCCCATAACATTGATTTCTTTTAACTCTATTCTCTTTGGATTAAATTTTTCTTGAAGCCTTTCTTTAACTTTCTTAGCAAGTTCTTGAGCGGAAGATTCTATTTTTATTGAGTGTTCTCTTGGGACGATGAGTGTGTGTCCTTTGCTTAATGGGTTGATTTCCAGAATTGCAATGTTGTTTTCATTTTCGGCTATTCTAAGTGAAAGGGTTTCACCCGAAATAATTGAACAAAAAATACACTGCCCTCCAAGATGTGTAAGTTGGTTTTGTTTTATGAAGTCCTCGATTTGGTCCGGAGTCATTGTATTGACTTGTTGAGTGATTTGTTTTCTTTTGTCTTGAGAAAAATTTGAAAGTTGCTTCAGAAGTCGTTCTTTTATTTGTTCGGTTTGTTCAATTGTTAAAGCCATATTAGAATTAGGGGCGGTGATATTATAAATTTAAGCATCTCTATAGAGATTCATGGAATTATCGTAAACAATAATTCAACTAGATTTATCCTACGGCTCTCCTATAATCGATGAGTTCTATTGATGATACTCCTTCGATTTCACCTAATGCGTTCTCTACTAAATCTGATTCTTCGTCTTCGGAAAGTGCCATAGTTATAATAAGTGCTTTAAGACTAAATGCAATTGGTTTCTCTTCTGCACTGTTGAAAACTCCAGATTTGAAAGACTCGATTTTTGCCTTTATTTCTTTTTTAAGTTCCTCTAAATCTACGTCGATTCCTGTAGGCATTATTTTAAATTGGATTCCTGCTGTAGCCATTTTGATTAAGTTTTCTGAAAATTTAAGGTCCTTCGTATCCGCATTTAGGACATTTATATTTTATCGATAAACTTCGACACCTTTTACATCTAAGAATTTTTTCGCTACACTTTGGGCAAGGAAACTTAACACTTTCGGATGTTTCTTTCTCGCAACTTATACATTTCATAATTAGTTATTCGAATTTTGGTTTATAAAGTTGGTGGTAATTCGATAACTCTTAAACAGAGATTAGGAAAGTATAAAAATCTAAAAGTATGGGAGATATTCTGAGAAGATGGTGGGGAAATTTATTTTAGTGTTTTCGTTTTTTATGTTCTTCGTTAGTTCTGTTAGTGAAGCAACTTATTATATATCTCCTAGTCGTCGACGGTGGGTTTTTCTGATGGGAAGGCGGTGTCGTCGTGGACAGTTGAGTATCAAGATGATTTTTTTGGGAATCCTGAATATTATTTTGTTAGTTCGTTAAAATCTGATTCGTCGGTGAAAATTGATTCTCGAGATT
>JBDROH010000022.1:0-73329 GCA_043810285.1 archaeon | reverse complement strand
CTTAAGACGATAATCATTAGTGAGATTAATACTGTTTTTTTTATGGAGTTGTTCATTTTAATATGGGAAAGGAGGTGTTCCCTCTTTTATTTTTTTTATTTCATTAAGGCATTCTTCGGTCATTTCTTCCATAGGCATATCCTCGCAATATTTTTCATTTTGGGTCATAGTTGCAAATCCGAGATTTATATGGTATTTACAGTAATCTTCTTTATTTTCAATTTCAGTCTTTTCAATACATTTTTGATATTCTGCTTTTACTGCTTTTTCTTCCTCTCTTTTTTCTGCGAAATATCTACTATTATATAAGGCAACAGAAAGAGTTCCGATTAATAGAACAACCAGAACAGCAATTACTATTTTTTTCTGGAACCATTTTCCTCTCTTTTTCATAATTTTATTTCGTAATTAGAATTTATAAATCTGTTCCTATCTTATTTGCTTTACTTGTTATTTAATTATCCAATTATTACTAAAATAGGTTTTAGTTTTGCGACTTTTTTCCCAATTCCTGCTTCGTGGGAAACTCGGATAACTTCTTCGATATTTTTATAAGAAAATGGGGATTCTTCAATCAAACCTTTTTGGTTTCCGAATTCAACAATGATTCCTCGTTTTTCCATGTCTTTTTTTGCTTCTTCGAAAGTCATATCTTTGTGTGCTTGAGTTCGGCTTTTTACCCTTCCAGCGCCGTGTGCCGTCGAGCCAAATGAAATCTCTTCCGCTTTTTTTGTTCCACATAAAACATAACTCGGAGTTCCCATCGACCCTGGAATTAAAACTGGCTGACCAACTTTTCTGTAATCTCCCGGAATTTCTTTTCTACCTGGACCGAAAGACCTCGTTGCTCCTTTCCTCATAACCAAAACTTTTCTCTCTTTTCCATCGATAATATGATTTTCAAATTTTGCAATGTTATGGCAAATATCGTATACTACTTCTGCTTTGAAGTCAGGGAAATAATTTTTCATATTTTCACGAATCCAATGAGTGATTAATTGTTTGTTCGCAAATGCAAAGTTTGCGGCACAGGCCATCGCAGATAAATATCTCTTTCCAAGTTCGGATTTAATTGGAGCATTTACTAATTCTCTATCAAAATCTGGATGTCCATATTCATTGTCCATCAGCTTAATATAATCCGAAGCTACTTGATGCCCTAATCCTCGTGAACCACAATGAATCATAATAACGATTTGTTCTTTCTCTAAACCAAAAACTTTCGCGATGTTTTTATCAAAAATTTCATCGACGAGTAATACATCTAAAAAATGGTTTCCAGCACCGAGCGAGCCTAATTGGGGCATGCCTCGACTTTTTGCTCTTTGTGATACGGCCGACGGGTTGGCATTTTCTAACTTTCCATTTTCTTCAATATGTAAATAATCTTCTTTCTTACCATAACCTTTCTCAACAGCCCATTGTGCTCCTCCGAGGAGAACTTTATTTAATTCTTTTTCATTAAGATTCAACTTTCCGCCGTGACCAACTCCCGAGGGAATTGTCCTGAATAATGAATGTGTAATTTCTTTTTCCTTTCCTTTTAAATCGTCTATCTTTAAATTCGTTTTTAGTAAACGAACTGAGCAATTAATATCGTAGCCAACTCCCCCCGGGCTAATAATTCCAGTTTCAATGTCAAATGCGGCTACACCCCCGATAGGAAATCCGTAACCAGTATGCATATCTGAAAGACCAATTGAATATTTTTGAATTCCTGGTAGCGTTGCAACGTTGGCAATTTGTTTAAGAGAATTTTCCTCGACGTCGTTTAATAATTTTTCGGATAAAAATAATTTCCCTGGGACATTCATTTTACCAGTTCTAGGTAATTCGTATTCAAATTCAGATATTTTTTTCAACTGTTCTTTATACATCTAAAACTACCTCACAAATAAACTTGCCCTCTTTTTTTTTGACGAACATTTCGTTATAGGTTATTGCCTTAACGTCGTTAGTAAATTTATAATTATCTGCTTTATCTCCTGTTACAGCACATTTTATTCTTTTATTTTCTAAATCAATTTGAATACTTTTAATTTTTGAAATTAGAAAATCTTCAGCATCTAGTAAAAATAAAAATTCTTCTAAAAAGTTGTAGAGGAGTTCTTCTAAATCTTTTCCTTCAATTTCAAAACTCTTCTCTTCTTGTTCTAAAATCTTAATATCTCCTCGAATAGTTTCGTTTAAAGCTTCGGCGGCCGAACTGAACAGTTCTTCAATTGTAGGACTCTCAATTCTGAATTTTACATCTGCAGTATGTTCTAAAAACTTATACATCAGAAAAAATAAGCGTTGGATTATTTAAAACTATGTTGTTCGTGATTTCAAATTTTTATGGCCCCGAGGGGATTTTACTCATAATTCACACCTCGTAAAAATATCTATCTGAATTTTATTTTACTCGGAGCAAATTCTTCGCCCCCGACTTTGCCGTGACTTAAAATCTCCAGAGAATATGTGCTATCTTCGATAGCACTTATGGCCCCGAGGGGATTTGAACCCCCGACACCTGGATTAAAAGTCCAGTGCTCTAGCCAGACTGAGCTACGGAGCCATAGTATCTATGAGAAATTTTGATTTAAAAACTTGTGGGATTGCTTCACCAGAAGTACATACAGGGCGGAATATTTAAGGCAAGAATAAATTTATCCTCAAATAAATTTGAATATATATCTTTATCATATAAGTTTTTAAATAGTCTCAGGAGGTTTATTTTTTATGAATGAAAGGGTTGAAGGACTTTCGAAGAAGTTACAAGACACACACGATGAAATTAATTCTTTAAGGGAACGAATTAAGGAGGGAGAAGAAAGTTTAGGGAAAAAGTTTGATGATTTTGTTTTTTGTTCTGTTGGCACAAATTCTATATCTTGGAAATCTTTTTATGAATTGGATAATCAAGTAAGGGATTCTAGAGGTAAAGAAATAGCTATTGTGAGGTATCATCGAGAACCTATAAAATATATTGATTCTTTTAATGATACTTCAAAGATGGTCTTACCTATAAAGATGACATTTTCAACTCAATTTCATCTAGATTATGGTGTTTTAACTGGCGAGGGTATTGATTTTGATTTAGGGAAAGAACAGATTATTTTTCCGAGTGAGCAATCTAGAATTGAAGCGTCGTTTAATAATGTATTTGATTCATCTTTGGGTGTGCCTTTTAATATTAATAATTTAAAGATTGAAAAGAAACAAGAGAAAATTCGAAGAAAACTTGTTGATTTGCCTCATTTAATTAAAGGCTTGGGTCCTGAAGCATTTTTTTTAAATTTGAGTAACAGTTTTTCTGAAATTCTAATCGGTTCGAAGGTCAAAGATTATCTTAAACCTAAGTGTTCTAGAACTGAAATTTACTCTCAAATAAAAAATAGATTATAATTTCTTGATTTTTGCCCGAACTACTTTTGAATAACAAAAGCAAAAGATTTTTAAAGCTATTTTTGATATTTTTCTTATCTAAAAATTTATATTTTACTAACAGAAATGCACGCCCTCCAACCGAAGCACGAGAAATTGAATTCCGACGAAGCTGAGAGGATTTTAGCACAATTTAATATTGCTTTAGCACAACTGCCTAAAATTTCTAAGAAAGATCCAGCTCTTCCAGAAGGTTGCAATACTGGAGATGTTGTGAAGATTGAGAGGAAAGGCGATTTTGCAGAGGTATATTTTCGGGTGGTTATTTAAAATGGTTGCGATAAATGATCATATTTTAGTTAGAGAGTTTTTGAAAAATCATTCGCTAGTCGAATCTAATATTAAATCTTTTAATGATTTTGTTGAAACTAGGATGCAGGAAATTGTTACTGGACTTTCGGATTCATTACCTAATGAGGATTTTGAAATTAAACTGGGAAAGGTTATTGTAGGTAAACCAAATATAATCGAGTCGGATGGTTCTTCGAAGCTGGTAACTCCTGCAGAGGCAAGGTTAAGAAAATTAACTTATTCAGCTCCAATTTGGATAGAGATGACAATTAATTATGCAGGACAGATTGAAACTGAAAAGGTAGAACTTGGAAGAATTCCAATTATGATTAAGAGTGGGGCTTGTAATCTTAATGGGATGAGTGAGGAAGATTTGATTAAGAATTATATTGATCCTAAAGATACCGGTGGTTATTTTTTGATTAACGGTAATGAAAGAGTGATGGTTATGGCAGAGGATTTGGCATCGAATCAGACGTTTATTGAGTGGCAGAAAATCAAGAAGCGGTTGGTTTTGCGTTTGTTTTCTCAGAAGGATGCTTACAAAATTCCTATTTCATTGTCTGAGAATTCTGAGGGAATCTTGGAAGTTTCTTTTTCTAGATTTAGAGATATTCCCGCAATGGTTTTGTTGAAAGCTTTAGGTCTTTCTAGTGATGCTGATATTGCCAAATTAGTTCGGAAACAGACAGATGGGTTAATTGTTAATTTTTATGAATTTGCTACTGTTACAAATGTTAACGATGCTTTGATGTGGATTGCCGAGAAGAGTTCGTTGCAAGGAACTAATAAGGAAATGCTTGATAGGGTTAAGCAAAGAATAGATTCGTATTTTTTGCCACATATCGGACTTAATAAGGAAACTCGGCTTGAGAAAGCTAAAACTCTTTGTAAATTTATTAAACAATTTTACGTTACGAAAGAAAATCCGAAAGATTCAATGACTGATAAAGACCATTATGCGAATAAGAGAGTTAGGCTTTCAGGGGATTTATTGTCGGATTTGTTTAGGGTAAATATGAGTATTCTTCTTCGAGAAGTTCAACATACATTACAAAAGACTGTGAAGAGACGTAAGTTTTTTTCTATTAAAACAATTGCTAAATCTACTTTGTTCACACATCGAATAGAGAGTGCGATTGCTACAGGTTCATGGATTGGTGAGCGAAATGGTGTAACTCAAAATATGGATATGAATAATTCTTTTTCAGTTATGTCTCAGTTGCAGAGAGTTACTTCGACTCTTCCAGGTGAGCAAGAAAATTTAGCTGCACGAACAGTTCATCCTACCCATTATGGTCGGTTCTGTCCTATTGAAACTCCTGAAGGGACTGAAATTGGGTTGAGGAAGAACTTGGCTTTACTTGCAAGGATTTCAACACGAACCTTGATGGATCACGGGAATATCTTAAATATTTTAAAAGGGTTTGTAAATAAAAATGATGAAGGAGATATTGATATTTTTTATAATGGGAGATTTATTGGAGTTACTAATGATGTGAGAGCATTCGTTAGTGTTGTGAGGGATTATCGTCGAGAAGGTAAGTTACCTATTGAAATGTCTGTAAAATTTGATAAATTTCTAGATACGGTTTTTATAAGCTCTGAGATTGGAAGAGTTATACGTCCGCTGATTATTGTTGAAAATGGTGTTTCAAAATTGAGGACAGAACATTTAGAATTAATTCGTAATGGGAGTTTAACTTGGGAAGGCTTGTTCAAGGAGAAAATTTTAGAATATCTTGATGCTGCTGAAGAAGATGATTGTTATGTTGCACTTAATGAAAGTGATTTGACTGAGGAGCATACTCATCTTGAGGTTGATCCTGTGGATCTTTTGGGTGTTAGTGTTGCACTGATTCCGTTTGGTAATCATAGTCCTCCTGCACGTATGGTTAAGGGTGGTTCGAGAGCTTACCGTCAAGGTCTTGGTCTTTATGCTGGAAATTTTCCAGTTAGAATTGATACTGATGTTTCACTTTTACATTACCCCCAGAAACCTCTAGTTAGAACTTTCATTTATGATACCTTAGATGTTCATCCTGTTGGGCAAAATGTGATATTAGGTATTTTACCTTATGAAGGGTATAATATTGAAGATGCTACAGTTTTGAATAAGGGTTCAGTTGATAGAGGTCTTGCTCGAAGTTCGAGATTTAGACCTTATGTTTCTGTTGAGTTGAATTATGCAGGAGGTCTTAAAGACGAGATTGTTGTTCCAGATAAAGATGTTTCAGGTTATAGGACTGAAGAGAGTTATAGGTTTTTAGAAGATGATGGAATTGTTTATCCTGAAGCTGAGATGATTTCTGGAGAGGTGGTTATTGGAAAAATTAGTCCTCCTAAGTTTTTGAGTGAAGCTCGTGAGATTTCAATTCAAACTAAAAATGAAGCTTCTTCTGCGATTCGTCAAGAGGAAACAGGTATTATTGATGCTGTTTTTGTTGCTCAAGATAAAGAGGGTAATAAGATTGTTCAGGTTAGAACACGAGAGTTAAGAATTCCGGAGATTGGAGATAAATTTTCAAACCCTCATAGTCAGAAAGGTATTGTGGGTATGGTTGCTCCAGAGGCAGATATTCCATTTACAGTTAACGGTATTCGGCCAGATATTATGTTTAATCCACATGGTATTCCTTCTCGTATGACTGTTAGTTATCTAATGGATATTCTTGGTGGTAAGGTTGCGGCTCTTTCTGGAAAAATCATTGATGCTTCTGCGTTTACAGGAGAGACTATTGATACTTTAGAAAATAATTTGAAGAAGTTAGGATTTAGGGAGAATGGTAAGGAGATTATGTATAATGGGATTAGTGGACAGAGGATGCCGGTTAAAATTTTTATTGGTAATATGTTTTATTTGAAATTAAAGTATATGGTTGCGGATAGGTTACATGCTCGGGCATCTGGAAAGATTGCTTTATTGACTAGGCAACCTATTGAAGGTCGGGCTCGTGGAGGAGCTTTAAGGCTTGGTGAAATGGAGCAAGAGGCACTTGTAGGGCACGGAGCATCACTTTTATTAAAAGAACGTTACGATTCAGACAAAGTTCTTATTCATATCTGTTCAAAGTGTGGAAGTCTTGTTATTGATGATAAAATTCACAACAAGAAAGTTTGTAGATTGTGTCATTCAAATCAGGTTGAGCCTATTGAAGTTTCGTATGCTTTCAAATTATTGATTGAAGAATTGCAAGGATTACATATTATAACTAAATTTCATTTGAAAAATAAATACGAGTAATTATGAGACCTGTAAAGAAACAAGTTAGTGGAATGAATTTTCATTTAGTTAGTCCTGAACAGATTAAAAAATTATCTGTTGCGAAAATTGTAACTCCTGAACTTTATGATGTGGATGGTTATCCTGTTGACGGTGGTTTGATGGATTTGCGACTTGGTGCTATTGACCCGGGTGTTAGGTGTAGGACTTGTGGTGGGCGATTGAAAGAATGTTTAGGTCATCCTGGAATGATTGAGTTAGCTCGACCAATTGTTCATATCAAATATCTGCCTATTATTGATTTGGTTTTAAGATCGACTTGTGAAGCTTGTGGAAAAGTTTTGATTAAAGATGAGAAAGATTTGAATAAACCTTTAATTGATAGGATTAAAAAAGCAAAGGATGGGAAAAAATGTCCTCATTGTAGTATTGTTCAGGAAAGGGTTAAGCTTGAGAAGCCATGCACTTTTAGAAGTGGGCGAAGGAGATTGTTTCCTTCAGAGATTCGTGAGAGATTAGTTAATGTTCCTGACGAGGATTTGAAGGTATTGGGAATTAATGCAGCAACTTTAAGACCTGAATGGGCTATATTGACGCTGTTACTTGTTCCTTCCGTCGCTGTGCGTCCTTCAATTACGTTACAAACTGGTGAAAGATCAGAGGATGACCTAACTCATAAGTTGTCAGATATTATTCGGTCTAATCAAAGGCTTTGGGAAAATTTGAATGCGGGTGCGCCTGAAGTTATTATCGAAGATCTTTGGGATTTATTGCAATATCATATTACTACATTTTTTGATAATTCTATCGCTAAGATTCCTCCTGCAAGGCATAGAAGTGGACAGCCATTGAAGACTATTACTGAAAGAATTAAAGGTAAGGAAGGTAGAATTAGGAAGAATTTAGCGGGGAAGAGAGTTAATTATTCTGCAAGAACTGTGATTTCTCCAGATCCTAATTTGAAGTTGAATGAAGTAGGTATTCCCTTAACTGTTGCTAATGTTTTGACTGTAGCTGAGAAAGTTACTTCTAGAAATATTAATCGTATGAAAAAATTGATTGCGGCTAAGGGTTACCCTGGAGCTAATTATATTATTCGACCTGATGAAAAGAGGAAGCGAATTACTGATGATTTGAGAGAAGATTTGCAGAACGAAATTGAGCCAGGTTATATTGTTGAACGACATCTTGTTGATGGAGATATTGTTTTATTTAACCGACATCCGTCTTTGCATAGGGCTTCGCTTATGGCTCATTTAGTAAAGGTTCTTCCCGGAAGGACGTTCAGAATTCATCCAGCAGTTTGTGCTCCTTATGGTGCGGATTTTGATGGTGATGAAATGAATATCCATGCTCCTCAAACCGAAGAAGCTCGAGCTGAGGCAAAAATTTTGTTGAATGTCAACGCGAACCTATTTTCACCTAAGAATAATATGAATTTTATTGGATGTGTTAAGGACGCTGTTAGTGGTAATTTCATTCTTGGTGAATCCGAATTGAGTAAAGAGGATGCGGCTCAGTTGTTGTACGAAAATAATGTAGAGGTGGGGAATTTGAATAAGAATAATTCTGGAAAAGATATTTTTGCGAAACTTATTCCTAAGGAAATTGCAAATGAGAGTATCGATCCTAAGGGATTTAAGAGTGGTAGCGGTGCAGTTCTGAGAATCGCAGATAAGAAGATTGGTCGAGAGAGAACTATTGAACTTTTGAAAAAGGTTTTTTCATTGGGAGCAAATTTTGTGTCGAGAACGGGATTTACTCTTTCTGCAGATGATCTTGACGTTCCTGAAGAAGTTAAGAAGAAGACTCAAAAAATTATCGAGGCTGCGGAAATTAAGACCCAAAAGATTATAGAAAGTTATTACGATAAAAGTCTTGAATGTTTGCCTGGAAAGAGTGCTGAGGAAACGAGGGAAACTAAGATTTTGCATGCTTTGAATGAGATTCGAACTGATATTGGTGACGCTGTTAAGGCTGGTTTTCCTAAAGATAATTTAGCGAATAAGATGATTAGCTCTGGAGCTGGGGGAAGTTTGTTGAATATTACTCAGATTGCTTGTTCGGTTGGACAGCAAGTTCTTCACGGGCGTAGAATTGATTTTGGTTATACTGAAAGAACTTTACCGTTTTTCAAGAAAGGAGATTTGTCGCCAAGACCCCACGGATTTATTTATAGTTCTTTGATGAAAGGTTTTGAACCTGATGAATTATTTTTTGGTGCTATGACTGGAAGAGATGGTCTAATGGATGTTGCACTTAGAACTCCTAAGTCTGGTTATTTATTTAGACGTTTAGCGAATGCTTTGCAGGATTTGGTTGTGGCTTATGATGGAACTGTAAGAGATGCTTCAAATAATATCGTTCAATATATTTATGGTCTTGATGGTGTTGATATTTCAGCTAAGCATACTGGTGGCAAGGTTGCGCCTGGCGAGGCTATTGGTGTTGTGACTGCTCAGTCTTTTGGAGAGGCGTCGACGCAGATGGTTCTGAATGTGTTCCATGCGGCGGGTGTAGCGGAAATGCAGGTTACCCAAGGTCTTCCGAGACTTGTTGAAATTTTAGATGCGAGAAAATTACCTAAAACTCCTTCGATGGAAATCTATTTAGATAAAGAGCATAATAATGAGAAGGACGCAAGAGTTATTGCGGAGAAGATTAAAGAGGTTAAGTTGAAGGAAATTATTTCTGATATTGCTATTGATTTTGGTTCGAAGAAAATTAAGATTGGTGTTGATTCAACTGGATTGAAGGCGGCACATATCAATATTGATAGTGCTCTTAAGGTTTTGAATGAAAAAGGCTTTAGTGCGAAAAAATCCTCAGATGGTTTTGTGCTTGATATGGCTAAAGAAGATTTCAAGATGATTTATAAAACTAAAGAAAAACTTAAGGAAGTTATCTTGACAGGTATTAAAGGTATTTCTCAAGTATTAGTTGTTAAGCGAGAGAGGGACTATGTTATTTTGACTGCAGGTTCAAACTTGAAAGAAATTTTGAAGTTCAAAGGCGTTGATAGTGACAAGGTTGTTACTAATGACATTCATGAGATTGCTAATACTATTGGTATCGAGGCTGCACGACAGGCGATAATTAATGAGATTCAAAAAGTTGTTACCTCCCAAGGTCTTGCAATTGACTGGAAACATGCTATGTTGGTTGCAGATACAATGACTGCTTCTGGAGTGGTTAAGGGTATTACTCGAATGGGTATTATTTCGGATAAGAGTTCGATTTTAGCAAGAGCCTCATTTGAAACTCCAGTTCCTCAATTTGTCCAGGCAACAAAGACAGGTAAGAGGGATAGGCTAGCGTCGGTAATCGAGAATATTATATTAAACCAACCAGTTCCTGTTGGAACAGGTCTTCCAGGTTTATTGGTTAAAGTTACAGGTTCTTTAGCGGAACGGGAAAAATCGAAGGGAGTTAAAAAAAATGTCAGTAAAGGAAATTAATGAAGCGATAGAACAAGGAAAGGTTTACTTTGGGATTCGACAGGCCTTGAAACATGCTGGCCACTCGGCAGACCCCAAATCGAAGGGGGTCAAATTATCTAATGTTTTTATTAGTAAAGATGCTCGAGATGAAACTGTTGAAAAACTGGATTCCGCAGGAGTCGAATTTATTGTTTTGAAATCTAAAGAAGATTTAGCCAAGGAACTAAATCTTGACTTTGAATGCGAAGTTTTTTCTATCGCTTCTAAAGATTTATCTTCTGTAAATAAAAAAAAATAAGATGGCAGAAATTATTAATATGCAATTGATTAGATATCTTAATTTATTTGCTAGAGTAACAAAAGTTTCGACGACAAAATGTTTTTTTTATAATAATCAGATAATTTTTGCAGTACCTAAGACACAAGTTTCAAGAGCAATTGGAAGAGATGGGATAAATGTTAAGAAACTTAATGGTATCTTGAGAAGAAAAATCAGGGTTGTAGCTATGCCTATGATTAACAATAATGATGAGATTGGAAAATTTGTCGAGGCAGTTATTAGTCCTATTGAATTTAATAAAATTGAGGTAAAAGAAAATTCTGTAGTGATTAATGCAGGGCGTCAGAGTAAAGCTTCTTTGATTGGACGAAATCGTCAAAGAGAAAAGGAGTTGTCTGAGGTTTTGAAAAATTTTTTTAATGTTGTTAAGTTACGAATTGTGTAGGTAAATTTATAAAAGGAATTTTCACTTAATTTATACAATGGTATATAAAATATTGAAGGCAGAGGATATCAACTTATGGGATTGATGAATGCATTGAAATTGAAGAAATCTCGAAAGAAATTTAGAGATAACAAGTTGCCAGCGAAGAAAAAGCGACTTGGAATTAGTTTGAAGTTTGACCCTATTGGGCGAGCATCTCAAGCGAAAGGTATTGTCATTAAAAAGATTCAGAAAGAGGCGAAGCAGCCTAACTCGGCTATGAGAAAATGTTGCAGGGTTCAGTTGATTAAAAATGGTAAGGAAGTTACGGCTTTTATTCCTGGGAACTTGGCTCAGAAGTTTGTAGATGAGCATGACGAGGTTGTGATTGAACGAATTGGTGGGAAACAGGGACGGACGAAAGGAGATTTGTCTGGTGTGCGGTTTCAGGTTATTAAAGTAAATGATCAGTCATTAGCTAGACTTTGGTCCGGTAAGATTGAGAAAGGAAGACGATAAGATGGAAATGAAAATTTTTGGTTTGTTTGATAGTTCTGAAGTTCGTGTTGAAGACCCTGGTTTAAAGAAAGTTATTAATTTGAATGCTAAGTTAATGTTGAAATCTCACGGTAGAATTAAGTGGGATCCGACGAGGGCGAAGGTTAATGTTGTTGAGAGATTGATAAATTTATTGCAAGTTCCTGGTTCTCGAGGGAAGAAACATAAAATTATTACTGGACGAATTACTGGGAAGCAGGTTCGGTGTACTAAAATTGTTATCGATGCGTTTAAGATTATTGAGGAGAAAACTGGAGAAAATCCTCTGAAGATTTTAATTAAGGCGATTGAAAACGGGGCTCCTAGGGATATGGTAACTGCAATTGAATATGGTGGTGCTCGGTATCCTCAGGCTGTTGATGTTTCTCCTAGAAGAAGATTGAACTTGGTTCTTAGGTATATAATCAATGGGTCTTATGATAAAGCCTTTAATAAGAAGGCAACGATTGTCGAATCTTTAGCTAAAGAATTAATGTTGGCTGCGGAAGGTAGTTCGGAGAGTTATGCTGTTTCTAAGAAGAATGATGCTGAAAAGCAAGCAGATGCTGCTAGGTAAGTTTTATTTACTAAGATTATTAATTATGTTGTTTACAAAATATATTTAAAGGAGATTTTTGTTCTATTTAGATGGTGATATTAAAAGATAAAGCTAGAAAACCTAATCCAGAGGTTATAGTTGTCGACGGCAGTGAGAGAAATGTTAGCCGTAGGATGACTTTGATTTTGAGTATGGGTAGCTTTGCTTTGAGCCTTATATTTTTGGTTACTAATATTACTGGGAATGCAATTTCAAATTTTTCTACGAATGATACGAATTTGTTAGGGGTGATTTTTTTCATCTTGGCGATTATTGGATTTTGGATTTATATAAGGGGAAGGTAATCGGCAATCAAAAGAATACTTTGAGATATATGTTGGTGAGGTAATCTTTAATTTGAATTTTGGAGAGAAGTTTATTCAATCGTCGTCGGTGATTTTATCTTTTAGTATGCAAACTTTTATAAACTGAATTTTCAATCGATTATTATATGGCGCCCGATATAAATACACGAATTAAGGAATTGCAGAAAACTCCTAAATATATTCGTAATATTGCGATTGCGGCACATATTGACCATGGAAAGACGACTTTTTCAGATAATCTCCTAGCAGGTGCAGGAATGATGAGTCATGCTTTGGCTGGGAAGGCTAGAACTTTAGATTTTCATGATGATGAAACTGAAAGAGGTATTACTATTGATTCAGCTTCAGTGTCGATGATTCATAGTGTTGACGGAAAAGATTATTTAATTAATTTGATTGAAACGCCTGGACATGTTGATTTTGGTGGTGATGTTACTCGAGCTATGAGGGCGGTTGACGGAGCGATTGTTTTGTGCTGTGCTTCTGAAGGTATTATGCCTCAGACTGAGACTGTCCTTCGACAGGCTTTGAAAGAGAGGGTTAAACCAATTCTTTTTATTAATAAGGTTGACCGTTTGATTAGAGAAGTTAAGTTGACTCCAGAAGAGATGCAACAGAGGTTTATCAAAATT
Source organism: archaeon (assembly GCA_043810285.1). Taxonomy (GTDB): domain Archaea; phylum Nanobdellota; class Nanobdellia; order Pacearchaeales; family GW2011-AR1; genus JAGVXH01. Next base: position 60,152 of record JBDROH010000022.1, on the reverse strand, counting down.
ATTAATGATGTAAATAAGTTGATTGCTCAGATTGCTGAAGAAGGATACAAACAGAAGTGGCAAGTTAATGTTGCTGATGGTTCTGTTGCATTTGGTTCGGCTTTTCATAATTGGGCTTTAAGTATTCCTTATATGAAGAGGAAGGGGATTTCTTTTAAGGAAGTTATTGATGCTTCCGAAGCTGGTGGAGAGACATATAAGGAGTTAGCGAAAAAAGCACCTCTCCACGAGGTTGTTTTGGATATGGTTATTAATAATCATCCAGATCCTGTAACTGCTCAAGCATATAGGATTCCTAAGATTTGGCATGGTGATTTAGAGAGCGAAGCTGCGAAAGATTTGATGAGCTGTAATATTAACGGTGAAGTGGCATTTGTTCCGATTAAAATTGTGGTTGATCCTCATGCAGGAGAGGTTGCTTGTGGTAGGTTATTTAGTGGGACGATTAAACAAGGGGATGAGTTATATATGAATATTGCTGGAACGAAAGTACGAGTTCAGCAGGTTTCTATTTACAAAGGTGCTCAAAGATTTCAGATTGATGAAGTTGTTGCGGGAAATATTGTGGGTATTGTAGGTTTGAGAAATGTTGTCGTCGGTGAAACTGTTTCAAGGAATCCTATTGAACCTTTTGAGGCGATTAGTCATTTATTTGAACCTGTTGTTACAAAATCTATCAGTACAAAAAGAACCGCGGATTTACCGAAGCTGATTGAAGTTTTGAGACGAGTTGGGAAAGAAGATCCTTCTTTGAGGATTGAAATTAATGAAGAGACTGGAGAATCTTTGATGTCTGGAATGGGCGAGTTGCATTTGGAAATTATTGAGAACAGAATTAAAACTGAGAAAGGTCTTGATATTGAAATGGGTCCTCCTATTGTAGTCTTTAGGGAATCAGTTATGAAAGTGAGTGATGTCGCAATTGGACGTTCCCCGAATAAGCATAATGATTTTTTTATTAGTGTTGAACCGCTAGAAGATGCGATTGTCGAGGCTATTGTTGAAGGTAAATTGCCTACTGGACGAATTAAAAAGAAGGATAAGGCATTAGATGAAACTTTAGTTGGGTTGGGTATCCCTCGGGATGAGGCTCAGCAATATCGAGACGTGTATAAGGGTTGTATTTTTTTGGATAGAACTAAAGGGATTGTGCAAATTGGAGAGGTTATTGAGTTACTTTTAGATTCATTTGAACAGGTTGTCGACGCTGGTCCATTGGCTCGAGAACCTTGCCATAAAATGAAGATTTCAGTTGTTGATATGAAGTTGCATGAGGATGCTATTCATCGTGGACCGGCACAGGTTTATCCGGCAGTTCGAGAGGCGATTAAGGAAGCGTTTGCAAAAGCGGCTCCAGCTATTTTTGAGCCAGTTCAGGTTCATCAGGTTGAAGCACCTATAGAATTTATGAGTGCTGTAACTTCCTTGGTTTCAACAAAAAGAGGGACTTTAGTTGATGTTCAGCAGGATGAATCTGGAGTTACAATTAGAGCAGAACTTCCTGTTCAAGAGATGATAGGGTGGAGTAATGATTTACGAAGTGCGACGGAGGGACGAGGTATTTCGTCTTTGGTTAGTCAAACTTTTAAGAAATTACCAACTCAGTTTCAGGCGAAAGTTATTAAGCAGATTAGGAGTAGAAAAGGTTTGGCTGAGAATCAATAGGCTTATAAACCAAAATTTATATCATATTATATCTTCGATGGAAGATAGATTAAATTAACTAAATTAAAATTAAGAAATATGGCTAAAGAAAAACCAATAATGAATGTTGTCTTCGTTGGGCACGTTGACCACGGGAAGTCTACTACAGTTGGAAGACTTTTTTATGATTGTGGTGGAGTTTCCGAACAGGAAATGAAAAAGCACAAGGAAGAAGCAGCAAAGCATGGTAAAGCAGGGTTTGAATTTGCTTATGTGATGGATAATTTGAAGGAAGAGCGAGAGAGAGGAGTTACTATTAACTTGTCTTATAAAAAGCTTATGACTAAGAATTTTGAAGTTACAATTATCGATGCTCCAGGTCACAAGGATTTCGTTAAGAATATGATTACTGGTGCTTCGCAAGCAGATGCAGCTTTTTTGACAGTTTCTGTCGATGGTGGAGTTCAACCCCAGACTAAGGAGCACGTTTGGTTGCTTCGAACTATGGGAGTTAAGTCGCTCGCTGTTTTGGTAAACAAAATGGATGTTGTTAATTATTCAGAAGAGAAATTCAAGAAAGTTGTGGAAGAAGTTTCTGCAGTTATCAAGCAAGCAGGTTACAAACCTGATATGGTTCCGTTCTTAGCAGGTTCTGCTTTGATGGGAGATAATATCGCTAAAAAGTCAGATAAGATGCCTTGGTATAAGGGTCCTACTATTTTGGAACAGATTGATAAGTTTCCTGCTCCAGAAAAGCCGACTGGTCTACCAATGCGAATGCCTATTCAAGATGTTTATGATATTACTGGTATCGGTACTGTTCCTGTAGGAAAGATTGAAACCGGTATTATGAAAATAGGTCAGAAGGTTATTATATTACCTGGTCGAACTGGAACTGGAATAACTGGCGAAGTCCGAAGTATTGAAGCTCACCATGAACAGTTAAAAGAAGGTGAAGCTGGAGATAATGTCGGTATAAGCATCAGAGGAGTTGCTAAGAAAGATATTGCTCGAGGAGATGTTATTTGTGATGCTGCTAATCCTGCGAAGATTGTTGAAGAGTTCGAAGCACAGATTGCCGTGATTAATCATCCGACAGTTATTGCTAAGGGCTACACACCAGTTTTCCATGTTCATACTGCTCAGGTTCCATGTCAATTTGTAGAAATCAAAGCGAAGTTGGATCCAGCTACGGGACAGGTTGCACAAGAAAACCCAGACTTTTTGAAGAATGGGGACGTTGCTATTGTTAGAATCAAGCCGATCGGAAATTTAGTACTTGAGGCAGTTGGAGATAATCCATACATGGCTCGATTCGCTATCCGAGACGCAGGTGTTACAGTCGCAGCAGGTGTTTGCAAGTCTCTTGTTGAAAAGAAACTTTAAGGTCGATTAGACCTCTTTTTTATTTTTTTGTAATATATCCCTTGGAGGATTTCCTTCCAAGGGTTAAGACTTTTTTATTAGTTATTTGGGTTAAATGAAACACATAAATTCTTAAAAACTCCTTATAGTTTTTCCTCTTATGGTAATTCAAGTGCGTGAGAGGACGGTTGAGGAGATTGAAGGTAGGTTGGCGGAGATGGACACGGCGTTGAATAAGATTAATTATTTGGAGTCGGTGTTGAAGGCTACGAGTTTTAGTTTTGAGATTAAGCGATTTTTATGGAAGGAGTTAGCGGGGTTGTATGAAGAGCGAGGAATGTTTGAAAAGTCAGCGAAAGCGATGGCGAATAAAGCTGGGATGGAGATTTCGTTTAGAGATAAGATTGATAGTTATATAACTGCGGCGGAGTTGTTTTCGAGGGTTGGCAAAGTTGACGACGCTGATGATATGTTTGTTCGGGCAGGACGTGATGCGAATGTTGAGCAGAGAATGAAGGTAAAGTTGGCTCGAAAAAATGTTTATCTTATCTCTGCACATGAATTGGAACGTAAGGGAAAGAAAGCACATGCGGCGAAATTTTATGAGCGATTGATTAAGATGGATTTAGAGGAAGTTGAGAAATCAGAGATAAAACAGAAATTGCTCTCGACATATAAGGCACTTGGTTTGTTTAGGGAAGCTAAGTTGATTGAAGGTTTTTCTTAATGAGCCAATTTAGAATTATTTAATCGCTTTAAAATTGTTCCAAGCTATTTCAAATAATTGTTCCAAGGCTTGAGCGAAGAATTCTGTGTTTAGCCAAACTCCAACATCATAATTTGGATGAACCTCTTCATCATTTAGAAGCATAAACATTAATTGCTCACCATCAATTACCATAAATCTTGCTCGAAGAGCTCCCATATCCTTAACTTCGGCAACTTTTGAAAAATCTTTTGCAACTTGTTTATTTTCCGCATTTATCGGTGCGGAGATTCTTATTGTAACTCCTCGTTTTTTTGCTTTTTCTAAACTTGGTAAAAGAATTTCTAACTTTCTGCTTAAACCATCTGCAGTTGTTACAAGTATAATAGTCTTTTGTGCTTCTCTTATCAACATATCAAGATGATTGTAAATATTTTGTCTTCCTTTTAAGGCTCCAGATAAGTCTGTTGATTCAACATATTTAATACCCTCAGAAAATATACCTGTTAGTTCCTCAAGAATATCTTCACTTTTTAGTTTTTCTAATCTTTGTGATTTTTCTCTTGCAGTAACCACGAGGTTCTTTTTTACTCGTTCAATTACTTCTTCAGGTTTTAGTGCAACGAATTTGATTGGTTTACCAAGTTTCATTACAATAAATCCTTTCTTTTCAAGGGATTCGAGGATATCATATGTTCTAGAACGGGGTACATCAGAAATTGAAGAGAGCTCTCCTGCAGTGGAAGTTCCTCGAGATAGAAGTGCTGTCCAAACTTTTACTTCATATAAATTAAGATCAAATATTTTTCTCAGCCTGCTTAAAAATTCTTCCTTGACAATCATAATTGTTTTAATGTAGAATAGTATTTAAATGTTTCTTTGAATTGTCTCGGACTAGAGGGGTGAAAAAGCAATTTTATCGACGCTAATTAAATTCTATTAAATTGGATTATGAATGTTTTCTCTTTGATTTTACCCTCTTCAGAGTAACTAAATTTTTTTCCAGATTTGTTAAATGAAATATTTTTTGCTCCAACTCTCTCTTTTATAAAGTCTTGATGTGTCTTTAACTTATCCTTGAATTCTGAAAATATTTCTAATTCAATTATATCTGTCGTTACTAATTCTGCTTTTTTCCTCGCTGCTTGAATTTTTCTTGCTATCTCTCTAGCAAAACCTTCAGCTTCTAATTCTGGTGTAAGTTTTGTGTCTAGGATTATTTCTAAAGTATTACTGGTTTTGTAAATTAGTTCTTTTATATTTAATTGATTCTTGATAATGATATCCAATTCTTTATTAAGTTTTTTTGGAGATTTAATTGTTGCTTTTGCAAGGGGCCATTTTAATCCTATTTGTGCTTGGTTTCTCTTTGCTAAACCTTCTTCTATTAGTCTAAATGTTGTGCTAAATTCTTCTTCTAACTCATTATTCACTTTATTTTTGTTAACCTTGGGAAGGAGAGATAAATGAATGGATTCTTCACTTACTTCCTTTTTTTCTAAAAGATTTTGCCAGATTTTCTCAGTTATAAATGGGGCTATTGGTGCGAAAAGTTTTATAACTCCAATTAAAATTTCTTCAAGTAACTCTTTTGTTTCATTTGCTCTCTCTCGGATTATCTTAATATAAGTTCTTGATAGGTCATTTATGAGAAAATCTTCTAGAAGCTTTGTGACTTCTGGAAAATTAAAATTATCGTAGGCGGTAGTCACTTCTTCGATTGTTCTATTGAATCTGGATGAAATCCATTTGTCTTCGAGGGTTTGTTTGTTTTTTGATCCGTCTAATTGGCTTACAAAATTCGTTATATTTGGAATCATTGTGAATACTTTTCTTATGTCTTTAAATTCTCTTTCTTGGAAGGAGAAGTCCTCTCCCTTAGAAATTTTCGCGAAGTAGTATCTTAAAAAATCTCGATTATATTGTTTGATAATATCTGTAGGAGTAATAGCATTTCCGTCTGATTTAGACATCTTTTTTTTATTTAAATCTAAAACCATTCCATGAACTAAGATATTTTCAAATGGTTTTTTATCGAATTTTATGTGCGATAAAATAAATTGGGAGTTCCACCAACCCCGAATTTGGTCTTTTCCTTCGAGATTCAAGTTTGCTGGCCAGAATTTTTTGAATTGTGTTTGGTCTTTCATATAATTTAGTGCTGCCCAACTTGAAACTCCTGAGTCAAACCAAACGTCTAAGACTTCATTGACCCTTGACATTTCCCCCCCACAAGAGCATTTTATTTTCACCGCGTCTATTTCTGGTTTGTGAATTCCTTTAATTTTTTCTCCGGAAATTTTTTCTAATTCCTTTAATGAACCAACTACTTTTCTTTCCTCACATTTGTTACAGGTCCAAATTGGTAATGGTGTTCCCCAGTATCTTTTTCTTGAGATTGGCCAGTCAGAAATTCCTTCTAACCAAGCTTTCATTCTTAGTTGCATCCATTTTGGAGACCAGTTAGTTTTTTCGTTTTCCTTGAGAATTTGTTTTTGTATGCTTGAAATTTTTAGGAACCATTGTGGTTGTGAAATCATTAGAAGGGGGGATTTGCATCTCCAACATAGTGGATAATCATGAGTGTAGGGGAATTTATAGACGAGAGCTTTTTCTTTTTCAAGGTCTTCGATTATTTCTGCATCGACAACTCTTGCTTTTTTGCCAGCATATTTCCCTGCTTCTTCTGTTAACAATCCATTAAGGTCTACTGGGCAGGGAGCATCAATGCCTGCTTTAATTCCAACTTCATAATCTTCTTTTCCGTGACCAGGTGCACAATGTACAAGGCCGGTTCCTTCTTCGATTGTTACATATCTTGATGAGGGAATGACTCTATATGCATCTTTTAGTTTTAATTTCAAATGTTTTGATAGTGCATTTTCGTAAGTCCATCCAACCATTTTGTTTCCCTTGAATTCCCCCTTAGGTGTGAAACCCATTTCTAATTTTGCCATTATTTCTGGAACAAGGTCTTTAGCCATAATCCAATTTTCCCCCGAGGATAATTCTATTTGTTGGTAATCTATATCAGGGTTTACCATAACTCCTGTATTCCCTGGGAGGGTCCAAGGTGTTGTGGTCCAAATAATTAGGTAAGTATTTTTTTTATCTTTTAATGGAAATTTTACGAAGATGGAGGTGTCTGTTTGTTTTGCATATTCAATTTCGTTGAAGGAAACTGCGGTTGCACAACGAGGACAATTATGTACAGGGTATTTTCCTAAATAAAGGAGATTTTTCTCATCGGCAATTTTGAAAGTGTCCCAAATTGTTTCTATGTATTCAGTGTCTAGTGTAAGATATGGATTATCGAAGTCCATCCAAACTCCTAAGTTTCTAAATTCGGGTCCCATTATTCCTATAAACTTAGTTGCATATTCTTTGCATTTTTCTACAAATTTTTTTACTCCAAATTTTTCAATATCTTGTTTAGTTTTTGCCCCTATTTCTTTTTCCACTTTAAATTCTATTGGGACTCCATGTGTATCATATCCACATCTATCAAATACATTTTTTCCTTGGAGTCTTTGTGCTCGCATGGCGATATCTTTAGAAATTTTATTTAGGGCTGTACCCATATGAATGTGTCCTGTTGCGTATGGAGGTCCATCCATCATATAGAACTTTTCTCCGTTCACATTTTTCTTTTTAGATTTTTGATAGATTTCTTTCTTTTCCCAAAACTTCAAAATTTCTTCTTCACTGAATTCTTTTGCCATATTAGTTTGTTATGATTGAATTATTTAAGTTTATCTTTTAAATTTTCTAAAGCCTCTTCTTCGAGAAAATGCATTTCACTCGGAATGATTAGACAAAACGGCATTTTTATTTCTATTTTTTCTAGGTTGTCTGGAGTGTCGTAGAATATTTTTTGATTTTGGGTTCCCATGTTTGAGCAAGCAATGATTTTTTCTGGAAATTTTATATTTTCTTTTTCTGAAGCTTCTTTTAATTGATTAACTGCGTTTACTATTTCAAGTCCTATATCTGTTAATATTAAGGTGTGTGCTTTTATTGATTGATTTTCCTTAATGTAATTCATAAAAGAAGTTGGTTTATTTGTATGTTCTTTCCAGTTGGGCATTGAAGCGGTTTTTCCAAATTTGTAAAGTTGAAGTCCAGTTTCTGCGATAGCTGTTATGATTGAAGTGTTATGAAAAATTTGTGATTTAATTTCCTGTTTTTTACATTCGAGAATTAATTGAATGTGGGTTGTTGCAGATAGCGAATCTCCATATATCAATAAGGCTATGTTTTTGTCTTTTGCTTCTTTAATAATCGTTTCGTTTTCTATTACTTCCCTTTTCAATTCAATAAGTTTTAACCCCATTGCTTCTTCTAATTCTTTTAGACTGTATGGGAAGTTTACAGTGTAGTTTTCTAAGTATCTTTTGTCACAAGTTTTTAGAATTTCTAAAGCCTCAGCCGAGATTGAATTTTTATTTAGACCTATTCCTATCAAGTAAAATGTCATATTTATTTTGGGAAGATTAGGGTTTTAAGGTTATTGTTTAACTAAGGTTAGACTTATAGCTTATTGTGAAGTATTTATTATACACAAATGTTATCCTTAGTTTAGTCCCGAAAAAGTAGTTATTAGAAGGATTTAAATAAGATATTTGCTCTTAAATTTTGTATAGAGTTCTGTCAAGGAACAAACTTAGGAGAATCTTATGAAGTCTATTGTACTTGAAAAAAAGTTAGAGTTGCCTAGTTTTATTGGAAGCCAAAAAGAAACAGTATTAAAGTCTATGAATTGGGTAAGAGGGAATATTGAAAAAAGGAAATGGACTAATAAGCAACTTGAAGAAAAATTTGGAAGAAGAACTGTTGCGGAGATTTTGAAAGATAGGCATACTTGTTATATGAATCCGTGTGCAGATTATACTTTTCTTTTAGTAGAAATTTTAAAGAAAAATGGTTTTGATGTAACTTTAGTGATAGAAGAATTGAAGCAACCTTATAAGAAGTATTCCGAGGTTCATTTTGCTGTTGAGTTATTTATTGATTATAAACTTCACTTTGCAGAATACGTGGTTCTAAATAAAACGAAATTTAAGGAAGGAAAATTTGTGGATAGGTTTAATGATAGGTATAAACTTTATGAGACGCGGATTGATGCTTATCAACTTGATCCTTTTGAATATCCCCTTAAAAGTTTGGGTGTTGTTTCTCCAGAGGGCCTTTCAAAAGTTTTTAAATATTATTCATTTGAACCTCATTTGGAACAACTAAAAAAAGATAATACTCCAGAAACTTATAGAAGATTTTTAATGAAGGAAAATTTAAATTAATATTTTTGTGAAAAAAGTTGCTGTTGGGAAATTTATAGTTTTACCTGTTTCTATTTAACTTTAAATCTTGCTTGCCAACGGTACTTGTAAGGTCCAATGTCGCCGGCTTTTCTTATTGAAATTTTTTCTATTTTATTTCTAGTATTTTTTTCTATTTCATTAAGGACTTCTTCTTTTGTTCCGAAGCCGTGGTAGAAAATTATCGTTCCTTTTTTTGAAAGTTTAAGTGCAGTTTCTAGAAAAGTATCTTCTAGATTTGGTCGTGGCATTAGAATAATGTCAAATTTTTCTTTTAATTTTGTTGAGAGTTTTTTTGCATCCCCTTCTATAAGCGTTATTATATTTTGTAGTTTGTTTAGGACAATATTTTTCCTTCCTGCAATATTTGCTTTTTTGTTTAATTCATTAGAAATTATTGTTATTTGTTTTCCTGATTGTTTTAGCTTTTTGGCTATGACAATAGGGTAAGGAGAAATGCCTGCGAACATTACGAGAATTTTTGTTCCTTTCTTTTTAGATATCTTAACTACTTCGTCAGCTATTACTTTTCTTTCATTTGATAGTCTCGGTGAAAAGTAAGATTCATCTACGTTATACTTGAATATACAGTCATTTTCTTTATAAGTAGCTTCTTTTGTTTTGATGCCAGCGAGATGTTTTGTTTTTAATGTTCGAAGTTCTCCAGAGAATCCCTCGGTTTTTTCTAGGACAGTTTTTAGAGTTTTATGTTCTATTAAAAATTTTCTTGCTTTTAGTTTTTTTATTAACCAAGGTGTTCGTCTTGGAAATTTCAAGAGTGCGATGTCACCAATTATATCTTGGGGGATTTTTTCCATATAATTGATTATTAGGAAATTTTATAAAGGTTGTTGATTTAATTTATTAGAGGTTAATGATTAAGAGTAATATGGTGAATAGGAAAATTAAGAAAAAAGAAGGTATGTGGTTTAGGAAAGTTATTGAATCTAAAAGTGCTGAGTGGGGTTGGGTACCCATTAATTGGAAAGGATGGGTTTCTTTAATTTTGTTGGTAGGGAGTAATGTGTTTGCTGCCAATTATTTTCAAATTAACAAATTGGTTGTGAGTTCTTGGTCTAAATTTGGTGTTGTGTTTTTAGTTTCTCTTTTCGTGTTTATTATGATTGCTCGGCATAAGACGCGTGGCGTTAAGGTTAAGAGAAAGTAACCTAAACATTTATTAATTTCTTATGGTTTCAATTAAGTGTATTGGAGGAATACAATAAAAAATAAAATGCCACACCAATGTGTACACTGCGGAAAAATAATTAAAGTTGGGAGTCGAGAGATTCTTGAAGGGTGTAATAGTTGTAATGGGAATTTTTTTTTCTATATTCGTGAGGAACAAGTGGCACAGATAAACGCTTCAAAGGAGATTCTAATTCCTGAATTTGATACTGTAGATAAGAAACAGATAGAGTCAGATGTGAGGGCTATTTTAGATATTGAGGATGAGTCGAAGCCAGTGATTTTAGATTTAGAAAGTATTCGAGTTCTTAAACCTGGACAATTCGAGATTGATATTGTTTCATTGATGAATAGAAAGCCGATTATTTTTAAGTTACAAGAGGGAAAGTATTTGATAGATATTGAGCGGATGTAATGAGAGATTGTAAACTTTAATAAACTAATTTTCATTGTTTAGGATATGGGTATAAAAATTATTTTGGAAAAAGAACTTGTAGCGATTTCACTTTCTCAGAAGGAGGTTTTGGATTTGCAGAGAATTGCTAAAGAATTTATCAAACAACTTGCTTCTAAAAAAATTAAAGCTTATGTTGGAGGTAGCTTAGCTAAGGGAACTGTGATTAAAAAACCAGGAAAACAAGATATAGACATTTTTGTAGTGTTTGATTCTAATGAAGGTATCCGAAGATTTGAAAAAGTTTTGAAGATGATTAAACTGCCTGGACAGTTGAAAAAAGTTCACGGGTCGCGAGATTATTTTCAAATTATTTGTGAAAATATTTTATTGGAATTAGTTCCAGTTATGAAAAATAAGAATCCTGAATTAGCAGAAAATGTAACAGATGTTTCCTTGAGTCATGTTAAATATATAGGAGAGATTGTAAAAAAGAACCCCAAGATTAGTGATGAGATTAAATTAGCTAAAGCGTTTTGCTGGGCAAATCGATGTTATGGAGCGGAAGGTTATGTTCGAGGTTTTAGCGGTTACTCTTTAGAAGTTTTAGTAATTTATTTTGGAAGTTTTGTTAAGTTTCTGAAAGGAATTTCTAGAAAGAGAGTTATTGATCCATTAAAGTATTTTAAGAATGAACGAGAAGTTCTGAATGAGTTAAATACCTCCAAATTGACTGGACCAGTTATTTTAATTGACCCAACATATAGGTATAGAAATGTGACTGCAGGACTTGGTGAGGAAACGTTCGAGAAATTTAATATTGTTGCTAAGAAATTTTTAAAATCTCCATCGTTAAATTTTTTTGAATGGCAGTCGATTGATATTAGGGGTTTGAAAAGGTTTGCAGATAAGAAAAAAGTAACATTTTTAGAAATTAATTTAAAAACGAATAGACAAGAAGGAGATATTGCTGGAACAAAAATGAAGAAGTTCTTGGATTTTTTTGTTAGTGAACTTGGAAGAAGACAACAGAAAGTTTTAGTGAAAGAGTTTGACTATCTTGGAGAGGGTGATAAAGCGAAAGGGTATGTAGTGGTAGAGGAGAAAAAGGAGATTGAGATTAGAGGTCCTTCAGTTGGATTAGTCAATATCGTTAAAAATTTTAGAAAGGCAAATGGCAAAAATTCTTTTAAGAAAAATGGTTATTGGTGGGTTAAAAAAGAAACTAGTATCCAAGATATTTTTAGATTAGTTAAGAAAGTTGAGAAGGAAATGGGCATTAGTGCTAGATTAAATAATTTCTAAATTCTTTTTGTTTCTAATCGTTAGAATTTTATTGGCTACTCTTTTTTTCAAATCCTTATCTAGTGTTGCTAAAACAATTTTAGTTCCCAAGAGATAATTTACTATTTTGATGTCTACATTAGGGTTTCTCCCTCTGAGTTTTATAACTTGAGGTTTGATTGTTTTTAAGATTTCTAAGCTTAATTTGGCCGCATTCTTCTCTTTAACTTTAATGTTTTTTTTATCTTTTAGATTTTTTAATTCCTCTAACACTTCTTGAGGGACAATCCATTCTATTGATTCTTCAGAAAAGTCATTTGTAATACTGTAAAAATCTATTTTTTGTTTTACACAGGTCAGAACGAAATTTGTGTCTAGTAATATTTTCATATCTTAGATAGCCTGAGAAGATTTATATAACTTCTCTTCTTAATAAACTTATGAAAGAGGTTGAAAATGTTTTAAGGATTCTGAAGGAAACTAAGAGATTTATTGAGGAGGATAATTCTCGTGGAATAAAACTTCTTTCAGACCAAACAATCCACTCCGCTACGATTTCTCAAGATGCGGATAATATTATTGTAGCTGTTTTTGTTTATTCCTTGAGTAAGATTCTCGAGAGGGAGCATTATAGGGATATGGAAGGTTGGTCGGAATTTTATGATGCTATGACCAAGGATTTTGCTTCGGCAATTCAGGAACTTGAAAAAAATGATATTGATAAAACACGAATTTATCTTGGGAAAATTAGAAATTCTTTGAATAAAATTTCAGGTAATTTAGGTCAGTATATTAAGGATATTTTTAGGAAGGCAGAAATTAATAAGGCGTTTAAACTTTATGAGCACGGTTTGTCGTCGGAACAGACTGCGGAACTTCTAGGAGTTAGTCTTTGGGATATGGCGAGTTATATTGGACAATCGTCGATAGGTGATGCAAAAGTTGCGATTAGTATGCCAGTTGCTAAGAGAATTAAAATTGCGGAGGATATTTTTGGATGAAATATTTAATCTTCGACGCTGGTCCGATAATCTCTTTGACGATGAATGGGATGTTGTATGTAATTGAAAAGTTGAAAGAAGATTTTAATGGAGAGTTTATTTTGACTTTTCAAGTGAAGAGAGAAGTTGTGGATAGGCCTATGAAAATTAAGAAGTATAAACTTGAAGCGATTCAGGTTAATGATATGATTGAGAGGGGTGTTTTTAAGATGTCTTCGGAGATTGTGTCGAACCAAAAGTTAGATGTAGAAATTAAAAAGATTTTGAAAGTTACTGGAGGAGTTTTAAGGACGGTGCAAACGGGAGAGAAAATTAAGATTATTCATGAGGGTGAGGCATCATGTCTTGCATTTTCTAAGTTGTGTGGGGAAGATAATGTGATTGTTATTGATGAGAGAACTACGCGGATGTTGACAGAGGCACCACAGAATTTAAAGGAGATGATGGAGAGAAAATTACATACTTCTCTTAAGGTAGAGTTGTCGTTGTTGGATGAATTAAAAGATTTGAAATTTATTCGTTCTTCTGAGATTCTTTTTGTTGCGTATAAAAAAGGATTGATGCCAATTAAAAAAAGTAAAGATTTTCTTGATGCGTTACTTTATGGAGTTAAGTTTAAGGGCACGGCGATTTCTTCTGTTGAAATTGAAGAAATGAAAAAATTAATTTAAACAGGGCAGTTTATTTATTACAATATAACGCTAAGTTTTCTTTATAGTTTTGAGGATTAAGTTTACACCTAATACATTCATCTTTTTTGATAGGGTCTGTTAGGCTATTGAAATACTCTTTCCGATTCATCTCAGCTATCCCCATATCTCCTTCTATTCTTACAACAGCCACTTCTCTTGTAGCACTATCCTTATTTAGATATCTGTTACGGTTGTTACAACTAATTATTTCAAGTCCTTTTTCTCTACATATGTTATGGTTGGTTATTTTGTCTAAATTTTTTATTGCCATTTTATTATCTCCAATATTTTGATAAAATACTTAGGAATTAAATGTTTATAAATCTTTCTATTTGTCGTTTCTTAAGCGTAGTAACAAATAGAAATTGTTTGGTCAGTCAGAGATTTAATTAGATTTAAAAGTGAAGGGTTGTAATATATTTTAGGTTATTAGGGTGCATCGGATAATGATAGTCTACTCGGCTCCAGCCCGGGGGGCGGGGGTTTGATTCCTCCTGTGCCCATTTATCAAACACGCGCCAAGGCGGGGGCGAAAGATTTGCTCGAATTTCCCAAAAAATTACATGTGAAATTTTAGAGTGAATCTTGAGAAGGATTCCTGCTGAGCCCATATTATTTTTTATTGCCCAATACTTTTATAAATAAAGGCTTCTTAGTTTTGTCATGGTAAAAGATGTGGTGAAAAAGACGGTTACTACGGTTGTAGAAAGTGAGGGTTCTAAAAAATCTGTCGTGAAGGAACACTCTCCGAGGGAGATTGAGAGGAAGAGTTCAGTAAATAAGGGAATGACAGCCAAGGAACGTGAAGAACTTTTGCTTGAAAATTTTGTAGGGTTACAACATGCAATGACAAACCTATCTGTTAAATTTGGTTCTCTGTCGGATAACATTACAAAATTGCTTCAAGTTTTTGAAGAAGCTGCTAAGAGTTTTATTTCAGGGGATAAGTTAGATGATAAATCTATGTTGAAGAAAATCGATTCTTTGTTGGATCAAAATAAAACTATTGCGAAGGGTTTGATTTTAATGGAAGAAAGTTTGAGGAATCGTTCTGAAGTTGTCGAGCAGAAACCTTTTTATCCGGGAGCGCCCCCTCAAAGACCTAGACCGCTTCCGAGTATATGAACTCTGAAGATTTATCATTAATAGCAGTAGAACCTTTTATTAGGAAATTTGTTTTTGCGATAATTCAAAGCATTCGGTCGCAGAATTTTTCTTATGAAGAAAAACACATTATTCATGCAGACTTAGTGCCAATGGTCTCGGAAAAAGTTATGCAGTCTTCTTTAAAGGAAAAAGAGATTCCTTTTGTGAAAGAGAATTTGAAAGAATTAGTTATCCCTATGGGTAAACCTGTTGTTGAAGTTCCTAAAATTCCAATTAGATTATTATCTATTATGGATAGGGCCCCCATGGAACAGAAGCCGATTGTTATTAAGGCTCCAGTTAAACAAATGCCCATCCTCCTCCCGCCAAAACAGTTCATTGAAAAGCAAACTCTTTCACCACCTCAAATGATTCATCATCGGGAAATACCAGCACCTGTATCACCTCCTCGACAAATGCAACAGATAAGTAATCAGATTATAGCCCCTTATATTCAAGTAGGAATCGAGTCAGGTCAAGATTATGGGAGGATTAAACCGCTTTTAGATGACCCTATGATTTCTTTGATTGAATGTTCGGGAGCAGGAGAACCTGTAATGATTCTTCGAGCAGGTCAGAAACAACTCACACGGATAACTTTGAGCCCTGATGAAATTAAGAGGATTTTACAAGAGATTTCAGATAACGCACATATTCCATTACTTGAAGGTGTGTTCCGAGCGAGTGTTGGTAACTTTTCTATTAATGCAATTATATCGGATATGGTTGGGTCGCGGTTTGTGATTAGGAAGCAGACGCCTTATTCTTTACTCGAGAGACAGATTTAAATAACTTTTAAGTTTTATTTTAGTATGCAAAATGAGATTAGTATTGAGAAGTTGAAGAAGTATTTTAGTTTGACTGAGACGGCTTTTGCCGAGGTGAAGAAGAATATTTTTGAAGGGAAGGAAAATGAGGCTAAAGAAATAATCGATATGGTTGGGAATTATGTTTCGGATGCACATCACTTCGGGGACAAGGGTGATTTGGTTAATGCTTTCGCGGCTTTGAATTATGCACACGGGTGGTTAGATTCGGGAGTTCGATTGAAGATATTTGATGTTAGTGATGATAGATTGTTTACTGTTTGTTGATTCCACAATCTATATAAATCTAAATCGCTCTCTCAATCTATGAAAAAAGTTTGGGTGATTTCTCTCGGTGGTTCACGGATTGTTCCTGATGAAGTAGATGAGAAGTTTCTTATGAGCTTCAAAAAATTAGTTGATTCACATCCTTCTCATAAGTTTGTTGGGGTGACTGGGGGAGGTTCTACCGCTAGGAAATATATTTCAGCGTTGAGGAAATTGGGGAAGACTACGAAGTCGCAGTCTATTTCGGGGATTGCAATTACGAGACTTCATGCAGGATTTATGGCGAGATTTTTTGGTAAGAGTGCGAATGAAGTTATTCCAAATAATATGAAAAAAGTTAAGGATTTACTTAACAAAAATCAAATTGTTTTTTGCGGGGGTTTGAGGTATGAGAAAAGTAATACTTCGGATGGGACTGCTGCAAAACTTTCAGCATATTTGGAATGCCCTTTCATAAATCTCACGAATGTAAAAGGCTTGTATACTTCTAATCCTAAGACTAATAAAAATGCAAAATTCATAAGGGAAATAACTTGGAAGGATTTTGAAAAGATTACTAGAAAGATAAAGTTCAAGGCTGGACAGCATTTTGTCCTTGACCAATCTGCAGCGAAAGTTATTTTGAAAAAGAAAATTCCGACATATATTGTTGGTTCTTTGACGGCGATTGATAAAATTCTGAAAGGGGAAAAGAATTTTGGGGGAACCTTGATAGCGGGATGAAAGACATAACTTTATTCAAAACAAAAGATTCAATTTTTTTGAAGAAGATAAAATCAAAGTCAGAAGTTTTAGAGAAAGATGATTGCGATGGCTATTTGATTGAGGCTTCGGAGAATGAAGCTCGGAAGATTATTGAATCTTTAAAAGGAAAAGAGAAAGTTATTGCTGTCGTTGGAGGGGACAGTGTATTTAATCGTCGGGCTATTGAAACATTGAAAGTAGACTATCTGGTTTCTCCTGAACGGGGTTTGAAAAATGATAGTTTAAAGCAGAGAGATTCTGGATTGAATCATGTTATCGCAGGGGAAGCGACTAAGCGATGTGTAACTATAGTTATTGATTTTGGCGAGGTGTCGAGATTAGATAGTAATGCGAAAGCTTTGCGTTTGTCTAGGTTGATTCAAAATATTAAGATTTGTCGGAAGGCTCGGTGTCCAATTAGAATTGCGAGTTTTGCCGAGACTGGAAAAGAGATTATTGGTGAGAAGGGTTTGATTTCTTTAGGAATTAGTATTGGAATGTCGAGTGAGCAGAGTAGGGACGCGGTTCGGTTCTAAAATCTGATTCGTCGGTGAAAATTGATTCTCGAGATTATTGTGATTTGTTGAGAGTTGATAAAGTTGGGAACAATAGAATTGGAGGTTGTCCGAATTATGTTTGGACTGGTATTCGGTAAGAAGTTTGCTGAATAGAGGTATGACTTGACATTAAATTAGAAATACAAAAGCTTTTAATTAATTAAATCTACTAATAATGAGAAAAAGGAGTGAAGTAATTTTCTCTTCGGAGAATAAGCTAAAAAAGATGATGAAATTTGAGGTGGTTAGTTTTGGAAGTGCTGTTATCGATGCTTTTGTAGATACTGAATTTAATGAAAGAAGTAATTCGTTTAACTATCCTGCAGGTTCTAAAATTCTGGTCAATAATCTGAAGTTTGATATTGGCGGAGGGGCAACGAATACTGCGGTTGCTTTTGCACGTTTGGGATTAGGAACTGGATGTATTTGTAAGATTGGCGACGACAATAATGGACAAGATATTTTGAATATGTTGAAAAATGAAAAAATTAAATTTCTTGGCTCGAAGATAAAAGGCAAAACCGGGTATTCTATAATTCTTGATAGTAAAGATCGGAGTAGAACTATTTTAACATTTAAGGGTCCGGGGAATGATGTTAGGTTAAGCGAGATTCCGAAATTTAAAACTGATTGGCTTTATTTTTCTTCGGTTCTGGGAAAGAGTCTTCGGACGCAAGAAAAACTTGTAATGAAACTAAAAAAAGAAGGGACGAAGTTGGCATTTAATCCTGGAGAATATTTGATTAAGAGAGAAGATTTGACGTCGATGTTAAAATTATGTGATGTCTTAATTTTAAATAAAGAAGAAGCTGAGATGCTTTGCAAGAAGTATAAGAAGAAGGGAAATTTGATGGTTTGTTTGAGGGAGTTGGGTCCGAAGATTATTGTTATAACTGATAAGAATAATTTGATAAGTTGTAGCGACGGGAATGAAGATTATTTTTTGAAGCCGAATAAAGTTAAGGTTGTTGAAAGAACTGGGGCTGGAGATGCGTTTGCTTCAGGATTTGTTGCCGGGATGATTGTGGGAAAGACGATTCCTGAAAGTTTGAAATTAGGTTTGAAGGAGAGTGAATCTGTAATTAGATACTTTGGGGCGAAAAATAAATTATTAAGGATGAAGTTAAAATGATTAAATTAAATAAAATTATGAGAAAGGGAAGGGCGTTGTTTTTAGCTTATGATCAGGGGTTGGAACATGGGCCGATGGATTTTAATGATAAGAATGTAGATCCTGAATATATTATAAAGATTGCAAAAGAGGGAAAGTATACCGGAATTATTTTTCAGAAAGGGATTGCGGAAAAGTATAATCAGGAAATAAAATTAAGTAAGGTTCCTTTGATAATAAAACTTAATGGGAAAACAAATTTGGTTGGAGGAGATCCTATATCAAAACAACTTTGTACGATAAAGGAAGCGATTAGTCTTGGTGCGGTTGCAGTAGGATATACAATTTATATTGGGAGTAAACATGAGGAGGAAATGTTGTCTGAGTTTGAAGGGATACAAAGAGAGGCACACAAGAATAGTCTGCCAGTGATTTGTTGGATTTATCCTCGAGGAAAAGGGGTTTCTGGGAAAAAGAAAAAAGATTTGATGGCTTATGCTGCAAGGGTGGGGTTAGAGATTGGCGCAGATATTATTAAGATTCAATCTACTGGAAAAAAAGAGGATTTAGCTTGGGCGATTAAAAGTGCGGGAAAGGTTCGAGTAGTTATTGCTGGTGGAAGAAAAAAAGATGAGAGTGATTTGATTAAAGAAGTAAAGGAAGCGATGAAGGTTGGATGTTCGGGGTTTGCTATTGGGAGAAATGTTTGGCAGAGCAAAAATCCTTTGAAGATTTCTAAAAAAATAAGTGGGGTGATTTGGAAAAATGATTGAAGTAGATTATAAAAACTTAAAGAAGTTGTGCGATAAAAAAATGGTAAGAAGGTATACCGATATGAAGGATAAATATAAATCTGAAATTAAAGGGAACCCTTTGATTTATGTGGTGTATATTAAAGATTTTAAAAGTTTTGAAACTGGTTTGACAGTTATTGAATCTGGGAAGATTGGAAAAGAATATTTTATGACTAAGGGGCATAGACATAGAAATCCCGTCGAGGAAATTTATATGTTGATCAACGGGAAAGGGAAACTTTTGATTAAAGAAAAGAATAAAATTAAGGAAATAAATATGAAGAAGGGTAAAATTTATTTTATCCCTGGGAAGTCTGGACATAGGCTTATTAACACTGGGAAAAGTAATTTAGAAGTTTTTACAATCTATAGTAAAAATGCAGGACATGATTATGACTTTAAGTTCTAAGACTTCTAGAGGTAAGATAGATTTGTTGAAAAAGAGTGAAGAGGTTGTCAAGTCTTTGCGGTTAAAAAATGGAGGTATACTTGCGACCCCCAAGGATGCGGCGTATCCATATGTTTATACGAGGGATAGCGTTATTATTAGTAAGGCATTGAATCGTATAGGGATGGCTGATGCTTCGGAGAAATTTTATTATTTTATGAAAAAAGCAGTTAAGGTCGAAAATTATAAAGAGGTTTTTCAGAGGTATACCTCTTCAGGATTGCCTTCTGTAACACGGAAAGTTCAAAATGATAATGAGGGATTGTTGTTGCACGGGATATATGATACTTATTTGCATAATAAGAAAGAGACTTTTCTTGAGAATATGTGGACGACAGTTGAACAAGTCGTTGGGCTTATATTTTCTTATTCTAGATTTGGGTTAGTTAAAACTAATTCTAGTATTCACGAATTCAAAAAACTTGAGAAGGGATATGATCTCTGGGTGAATTGTGCTTGTTATCGAGGATTAAAAGATGCGGCCAAGATTGCGGAAATAATGAATCATAAAAAAGAAAGCAAAGAGTGGGACAAAAAGGCGGAGAAAATTAAAGGGAATATTGAGAAGAGATTGTTCAATAAGAAACTTAAGATTTATATTAAAAATAAGAGGTTTCCAGATTCCCCAGATATTTCTCAGTTGGCTCCATTTTATTTTAATGTTGATGATGATGAAAAAGTTTTGAGGAATACATTGGCTTATTTAAGAAAGCATATTTGGGATGGTGAAATTGGAGGATTTAGAAGGTTTAGAAAATTTGAGATTTGTGATGATTGGCATTGGTATACTGGAGGTTCTGGAAGTTGGTGTGCTCTCACTGCAATGGTTGCTAGATTTTATAAAAAGGTTAAAAATAAGAGAGGATATAACGAATGTATTAAATGGTTAAGGGAAGTTTCTTTTTTTTCAGATGGATTGTTACCGGAACATATTGCGACGAAAGAGGAATATGATGATTGGAAGTCTCATGAAATTGAGTTTAATTCGAGAATTATAAATGAAATGAAAAAAGCTGAAAAGTCAGTTAAAAATTTTAGAGGAAGAAAAATGGTTTATTGGGCGAATCCCTTGGGATGGAGTCATGCCGAATATATTTTGTTAAGAAAGGATGGTTTAAAATGAAACCGATTATTATTGTAAACTTTAAGACATATAAGCAAGGAAAGGAAGCAGTTAATTTAGCTAAGCAGATTGAGGAGGTTGATAAGAACATTATCGTCGGTGTTCAGGCAAGTGATATTTGTGAGATTGTTAAGAAGACTAAATTAAAAGTTTATAGTCAGCATGTAGATTGTTTGGAAAAAGGCCGAGCTACAGGATTTGTTCTTCCCGAGGCTGTAAAAAGTGAGAAAGCTATTGGAAGTTTTTTAAATCATTCTGAACATAAGTTGGATTTTGATATTTTAAAGAGGACGATTAAGAGATGTAATAAGGTTGGTTTGAAGACTGTGGTTTTTGCTTCGTCGTTGGGGGAGGCTTTGAAAATTGAAAAGTTGAATCCTGATTATTTAGTAATAGAACCTCCAGAACTTGTTGGTGGTAAGATTTCTGTTTCGAAGTCTAAACCGGAATTAATAGAGAAGATAAAGAAGAGCTTGAAAATGAATTTTCTCGTCGGTGCAGGAATTCATTCTTCTGAGGATGTTAAGATTGCAATGAAACTTGGAGCTTCAGGTATTGCAGTTAGTTCTGCGATTTGTAATGCTAAAAATCCCCGGAAGGAGTTAAAAGAGTTGATTGTGTGATGGAAGATAAAATACTTTTGAATATATTGCATGAAGTACAAGATAGAGAGGGTTATCTTTCTGAAAAAAATTTAAAAGAAATTAGCATAGAATACGATATTCCGATATCTAAGCTTTATGGGGTTGCTACATTTTATACTATGCTAAAAATCAAAAAACAAGGAAAATATGTAATAGAATTATGTGGATCTCCAAGTTGTATTTTAAACAGAAGTAGAGAGATAGAAAACTTTTTAGAAAAAGAATTGAAAATTGAAATTGGAGAAACTAGTAAAGATAATTTGTTTTCTGTTTATAAAACTTCATGTATCGGGTGTTGTGATGAAGCTCCAGCGATGTTGGTTAATGGGGTGCCTTATACAAAATTAACAATCCAACGAGTTAAGGAAATTTTGGGAGAATTAAGAAAAAATGCAGATACTTAGAGAGACGAAATTGGCCGGTTTGAAATTGGCTAAAAAAATTGGGCGAAAGAAGGTTCTTGAGATTTTATCGAAGAAGAAATTGGGCGGTCGGGGAGGTGTAAATTTTTCTGTTGCAAAAAAATGGGGGGTGGCAATGGATACAAAGGCAAAAGAACGATATGTTATATGTAACGCTGATGAAGGTGAGCCAGGAACTTTTAAGGATAAATTTATTTTAAAAAATAATCCTGAGACAATGATTGAAGGACTGTTAATTGCAGCTTATGTTTTGAAAGTTAAGAGGTGTTTTATTTATCTTCGAGGAGAGTATGATTATTTGAGAGAAGAGCTTGAGGAAAAGATAAAAGAGATGTTAAAGAAATCTAAGATGAAAGTTTCTATTGAAATTGTTAGGGGGGCTGGTGCGTATGTTTGTGGGGAAGAGACTGCAATTATTCAATCGATAATGGGGAATAGGGGTAGTTCAATGTACAAGCCTCCTTATCCTACTATTTCAGGGTTATGGGGTAAACCAACTGTATTGAATAACGTCGAGACATTAACTTGTGTTCCCCAAGCATTGGTATACGAAGATTGGAATCCGGATTATAGGCTGTTTTCTATTTCGGGAGATGTTAATCATCCAGGAGTTTATGAATGGGAACTTGGAGTGAAAATGTCAACGATTTTGGAGACAGTTAAACCCAAGGAGAAAATTAAGGCAATGTCTTTTGGTTGTTTTGGAGGGATTATGCCGATTAATAAAAATTCCTCGGTGTCTCAAGAGACTATATGTAAAAGTGATTGTCAGCACGGAGCGTTTAGTATTATTCTTATTGGTGAGAGACATAACATCGTCGATATATGCTTGAGTATTGCGAAATTTTATACTTACGAGTCTTGCGGAAAATGTACTCCGTGCAGAGAGGGAACGATAAGATTAGTTAATTTGTTGAAAAAAATAAAGAATAAAAAGGCCAACGAGAGTGATATAAAGTTATTGAAAGAATTTGCAGAACATATTCAGGAAACTAGTTTGTGTGGATTAGGACAGTCTTGTGGAAATCATATATTGACAAGTCTTAAACATTTTAAAAAAGATTATCGGGAGTATATAAAATGAAAATAACAATTGATGGGAAGAACTTGGAAGTCGATGAGGGGAAAACAATTTTAGAAATATGTCAGAAACAGAATATTAAAATTCCTACATTATGTTATCACAAAAGTTTATTTCCTGAGGCAAGATGTCGATTATGTTTGGTTGACCTTGACGGGAAATTGGTGACTGCTTGTTCTACAAGGGCGAAAGAGTATTCTAAAATTATGACTTCTTCTAAAAAAGTTTTGAAAGCTCGACGGAGAAATATGGAGTTGATGAATCCTGGTGTAAATATTGGTGCACTGTCGAATGATTTTGAGGCGAGAGAAATTTATGAGCAGGTTGGTTTGGATAATGAGAGATTCAAATCGATTAAAAATTATGTTCCCGAACTTGGGGCGGCACTTGTTAGAGATAATAATAAATGTGTTAATTGTGGACGGTGTGTTCAGGTCTGTGGAAAAATTCAGGAAATTTTTGCAGTGGATTTTGCGAGTCGGGCACATAATGAGCATGTGACCCCGTATAATGAAAAACATTTGTCTGATATTGCTTGTATAAAATGTGGACAGTGTTTGATTAATTGTCCTGTGGGGGCCATTTCTGAGCGGTCGCATTTGAAAGAAGTTATTGAGGCATTGGATAATCCTAAGAAGCATGTTGTTGCGCAGACAGCACCGTCGATAAGAGCAACGTTAGGGGAACTTTTTGGTATGAAATATGGGACTTTGGTTACTGGGAAAATGGTTACAGCATTAAAGCAATGTGGTTTTGATATGGTGTTCGACGTGGATTTGGGGGCTGATATGACTATTATGGAAGAGTCTGCAGAATTGTTGAAGAGGATTAAGGGGGGAGGATTGTTCCCGATGATTACTACGTGTTGTCCGAGTTGGATTTTGATGATGGAGCATTTTTATCCCGAGCTTATTCCGAATATGTCGACGTGTAAGAGTCCTCATGAAATGTTAGGTATACTTATTAAAACGTATTATGCGGAGAAGGCAAAGATAAATCCGAAGGATATTGTCGTCGTGAGTATTATGCCTTGTGTTGCGAAGAAGTTTGAGTCTACGCGTCCTGAGTTGAATACTGAAGTGGATTATGTTCTTACGACGAGAGAGTTGGGTAGGTTGATTAAACAAAAAAATATTGATTTTGCTAAACTCGAAGATCAGGAATTTGATCCTATTCTTGGAATTGCGAGTGGGGCTGGAGATATTTTTGGAACTGCTGGAGGAGTTATGGAAGCGGCGTTGAGGACGAGTTATGAGATTGTGGCGGGGAAAGAACTTAGGAAAGTTGAGTTTGATAATCTTCGGGATTCTAAGGGGATAAAAACAGGGTCGGTAAAGTTGGGGGATAAAACTATCAAATATGCTTGTGCAAATGGTGGGGCGAATATTCGGAGGTTGTTGAAAGATAAAGATAAGTATCATTTTATTGAGATGATGGCTTGTCCTGGAGGATGTGTTGGTGGGGGAGGGCAACCGATTTATTTTGATGAGAAAGTTTTAGGATTAAGGAGTAAGGCGTTGTATAAACAGGATTCGAGAAAGAAGTTTAGGAGGTCTCATGAGAATCCGATTGTTAAAGAAATTTATAAGAAGTATTTGGGGAAACCGTTGAGTAAGAAAGCAGAGAAATTGTTGCATACTAAGTATCAGAAGAGAGATGGGTTTTGAGGGTTGATATATGAACAGATTTTTAAACATTGGAAGTCTTTTGTTTTTATGAAAGTTTCTAGAGGTGATAAGATTATAGCGATTGATTTGGGTGGGACGAATGTTCGAGTTGCTCTTATTAAAAATAGGAAAATATTGAAGTATTTGAAGGAAAGAACACCTAAAACTTTCGTGGAGATTAAGGAAAAAATTTTTGAACTTGTGGGAAGTTATATGTCTGACGAGGTGAAAGGTATAGCTGTTGCGGTTCCTGGATTGTTAAAAGATGGTGTGATAAAGGTTACTCCAAACTTGCCTATAAAAAATTATAATTTAAAGAAAGATTTGCAAGACAAATTTAAGGTTCCAGTTGTTATTAAAAATGATGCTGATTGCGTTGCTTTTGCTGAATTAAAACTGGGTTGTAGAAAAAAGAATTTTATTATTTTAACTCTTGGAACGGGAATAGGTGGTGGTGTGGTTATCGAGGGCAAACCTTACAGAGGGGAAGGGTATGGGGGAGAACTTGGACATATTATTTTAGATGGTGGTAAGGATTTTGAGAGTTTGGCTGCGTCGAAGAGATTAATGAGTATAACTACTAATTTATTTGGAGAATCAAAACTTTTTAATGAATTAATGAAAATGAAAAATGTGAAAGCAGATAAAATATTGGAAGAGTTTACAAAATATTATGGGCAGGGAATTGCGTCGCTTATTCATTGTTTTGACCCGGAGGTAGTTATTTTAGCCGGAGGGGTTAGTGAGTGTGGCGATAAGTTTTTGAGAATGATAAGAAAACATTTAGATAGATATGTTCGGTTTCCGAAAAAGACTCCAATCTTATGGAGCAAGCTGAAACATCCAGGAGTTTTAGGGGCGAGTTTATATTTTAAATAAATACAGTTTGTATTCGAGGTTTCAAATTTATTGATGATATCTTCTGTAGTATAGATATAGTAAATATCATTTCAATAGCTACTAAAACAAAATTATTTTTTTAATAACACAACATTTTTATACTTCTATGCCCTAATATCTCAATAGGTGAAAAAATATGAAAAAAATAATAGCAGTTGGTTTTATTCTAGGATTTATGTTAATGATAGTTGGGATGGTTGTTGCTGGGAAAGAGTCTCAAAAACAAGATAAGGAATTCACACTTCCAGACAATGCAGTAAAGATTGCTCCAGGAGTTTTCTATTTGGGGAAAGCATTTGATAAAGGAAAAGTTGTGGAAGGTTATGCTTTTATGATTGAAGATAAGAAAAAGGTTGCAAAAGCTGTTTGTGGAGATGGAAAGTGTCACCTAGTGTTTGAAGCTGATGGAGGTTGCCCACAAGATTGTGGAGAAGTTCCTGACCCAGAACCTGACCCAGAACCTGACCCAGAACCAGATACAAGTTCTTGTTATACATTTTTAGCAAGCGGAGCAAAATGGAAAAGTGTTGAACCATACTTAGTTGATACTGAGAATATAAGAGGATTGAGTAACACATCTATAAGAAGTAATTTAGCATTTGATATTAATAAATGGGAAGATGCTTCAGGCGGAGCTAATATCCTTGGAGAGGAAGATACCTCTAGTTCAGTTAATAGAGAGACTATTGGAGATTTAAATGGTAAAAATGAAGTAATGTTTGCAAATATTGATTCACAAGGAGCAATTGGAATTACAATTATATGGGGTATTTTCGGAGGACGACCTAATAAGAGAGTGCTAGTGGAATGGGATATGATTTTTGATGATGTTGATTTTGATTGGTCTGAAGATTGTACAACGGATTGTACTAACAAAATGGATTTTGAAAATATAGTAACACATGAACTTGGACATGCAGTAGGCATGGGAGATTTGTATACAAGTGGATGCTCAGAACAAACAATGTATGGCTATGCAAGTTATGGTGAAACTAAAAAGAGAATTCTTGAATCAGGAGACATTGCAGGAATAAGTTCTTTGTATTAAATTTTTTAAGAATTTATAACTGATTTTTCTAATCTTGAACTTTCAGGATTTATATCTGACGTTAGTCCTATAAATCTTCCATTATAATCGTTGAGATTATACCATCCCGTAGCTGAAGATCTTCCACTAATCCCTCCAATACATAATGTCTTAAATGTTGTCTTATCTTTCAATGGGTTGTCTAAGCAGATAGTCATATTTTCAGAGTCACGGGTTTTTAATTGAACCATTGTAGTATATACTTGCAATAAATCTGCATTTTCAGCAATTTCTGCATGGACTTCATCGGGATGTCTTGCAAGAATTCTCCATACTTGTTCTTTCAATGTTTGGTCTTTTGTTAAATATTTTTCAGTGGTAATTTTCTTTCTTGAAACTTTTATTAAATTGTTTCCTTTTAGGTGATCCAATATTTCAACGATAGCCCCTCCATTTGAAGCTAAATTCTCAGGTCTAATCAATTTTAATAATTTTTCTCCATTTTCAGTAATTCTTCCTTGTTTGTTAGTAGTTAACAAGAGATAAACATTATCATTATTTCCTTGAGGATAGATAACTAAATCCGGAGTATCAAAGAAGTGATGCCATAAATCTGGAAATTCCTTACCATGAGCCAATCTTGTTTGCATAATTTTTGCTGTAGACATAAAACATTCGTTAGCCTCAAAAATCTCAGAGATCTGTTTACCATTCTCTTTATAATGCTCAGTTACCCATTTTGGCAAACTTAAGACCATAGTTGTTTTTTAATGGATTTTAAATTTATAAGCTTTTTGTGGTTTACCCCTTGATAATTAATATTTATTTATTCCCCTTTAGGGATAAAATTTTGCACAATTTTCTGTGTTAAAACTTAAGAGTTTTTAGAGGAAAATTACTATAACATAGCTTTTTAAACTGATAAAAACTTTGAATATGAATATTATGGAGAACTATACCTACAAGTATACTTTCTTTAATATTGCAATATAGATTGAAAGGAGTAAAAAGTAATATGGAACAAAGAAAAAGATTCGACAATAGAAGCAATAGTTCAGGCGGAAGAAGCAATTTTGGCGGAAGGAATAACTTCGACAGAGGACCTAGAGAAATGCACAAGGCAACATGCTCTGGCTGTAAGAAAGAATGCGAAGTACCATTCAAACCAACTGAAGGAAGAGAAGTTTTCTGTAGAGATTGTTTTAACAACAGAAAATAAGGAGATAATCATTAAAGATTATTAACCTAATATAGATTTTTATTTTATTTTTAGTTGTTTTGCAGTGTAAGTCAAAGATATAATGGTATCGAAAAAAGAGTTTAATGAGGAAGAAGCCAAGATAGTTGGAGAACAATTAGGTATCCAATGGGATAAATTTGATGTTAACCAATTTAAAATTGGGATGAATGTAGAGTTAGAGCATGGTTTAGTGGATGTTGAAACAAATGTTACTAATGATGATCCGATTATTACTGGAAAAATTGCATTAGCACATTTAAATGAATTTTCAGATTATTATGACCGGTTGGAAAAATTAGAAAAAGAGGCAGAAGAGTTTTGGGGGAAGAAGGATTTCCTTACATAAACTCGTGCAAGATTAATGAACTTTAAATAATTAGTTCAGAGATTTAGAATAAATATTTCCTTAAGTTAATAAACTCTATATTCAATATAATAAAATGGGGTTGTTTAAAAAACATTCTAAAAAAAGAATAAAAAAAGTAGAAAATAAATTTTTATTTTTCCCTAGAAAACTTGTTTATTATTTTGCTTTCTTCGCAATTTTTTCTATAATTCTTTTTTTTGGAACAAAAATGTATTTGATGATATATTTACTTATGGGACATGATTCTTTATTACGACTAACTCTAGATAGTCAAGACTTATTTTTGAATAATTCTGATTCGTCAGAGATTAAAATTGATATATATGTTTCAACAAATCCGTTTTGTAAGTCTACTTGTGAGTATAGCTTAACCGATATTTCAATAGATAAACTTATTCATAAAAATAGTTTTAGTACACTAATATCAAATCCCTATTCGCAGAGATATCTTTTCCAAGCACCAGATAAAGGTGCTGGTCAAAAATTATATAGGTTCTGGGTTAGTTGTGTGGGGAATAAATCTATTTTTTGTGAAACAAAGGAAAAATCCATTCAGAAAAGCGTTATTATATCTTTAAATTATAATCTTAGCGAAAGCCAATCTATTTTACGAGAAAAGGCTGTTAAAAAATTAGAGAAATTAATTGAAGGATACACTGAGTTAAATCTCTTATCTTTAGAAAATGAATATTTGCACGGAGTTTTATCTGAAAAAATTTTAACAGAGGAATTAAAACAAGATAATTTTTCTGGAATAGAACTTCAAATAAGAAAATGTCTAGAAGACTTTGAAAATTATGAATATGAATCTGTCATGAGTAAAACTATTAATTTTTCAAATAAAACACTTAAAAAAGAAAATACCTTCTTAAAATCAGAGGTTAACGAATATAATAATCTCGTTTTATTAATTAAAGGGGAAGAAGAAACATTAAGGAACTTGATTTTGCAAGAAAACATGAGTGAAGAAGACCTTGAAAATACGTCTAGTTTTATTCAGAAGCATAATCTCTTTATTAGTACTCTAAATTCTACAATTAATATAGAAAATAAAAATAGAGAAATAAACGAATTAATAAACGAATTAAAAGGAATCAATTTAAGTTTAAATGGTTCTAAAATAAATAATTTAATCTTTGAAACGATTGATTCATCAGTTCTAGAATATTTGTATCTTAATTTTACAAAAGATTACTCTATAAATTTGTCAATTCCATTGGAAGAATTAATTTGTTCTTTTGGAGGAATAAAAGAAAAATGTTGTGACGATTCGTGTACGAATGATGCTACGAAATATCCTATAATATTACTACATGGGCATTCATTCAATAGTGCAATTTCTGCAGAAAAAAGTTTAAAGGATTTAAGAGATATACAAGAAAAGTTATTTTCTGACGGTTTTTTAGATGGCGGAACTCTTCTTCTGAAGAGTGAGGGCGTAGCAGAGACTTTTAAACGAACCAGAAAACAAGTAGTATTCTTAGCGAGTTATTATTTTGATATCTATAAAAATACTGAAGAAACGGTAATTCTTGAAACACAGTCAGATAATTTAGATACTTATGCTTTAAGAATAAATGAAATAGTAAATGAAGTAAAATTAAAAACCAATAAAGAGAAGGTAATCATAATTACCCATAGTATGGGAGGATTAGTAACCAGAAAATATCTTCAAATATTTGGAGAAGAGGATGTTGAAAAATTAATTATGATTGGAACTCCTAACCATGGGATTGAAGGTATAGTCTTATCTATCTGTCCGGTTTTAGGTTCAGATCAACATTGTGAGGATATGGATAAAAAAAGTTTATTTATGAATAAGCTAACCTATGGAAAAATTCCAGAGATTTCTGTTGAGAATATAATTGGGATTGGATGTAATATGGAAAATGAAACTGGTGATGGTATTGCAAAAAATTCTAGTGCCTATCTCTCTTGGGCAAATAATTACTATATAAATGGAACCTGTGATGGTGTTAATCTTTTACATAGTGAGCTACCATTACCAAATAAATATCCGGAAGTGTATAAATTGATTTTATCATTTCTTTCGTCTTCTTCGGAAGGAGATAATTCTAGTATATCTAACTTGAAAGAAAACTATTTGACTGTTTAAATTTATTTAGAAAGGTTATAGAGAAATTAGTTAGAATGTTCTTTGGAACCAATAGAACTTGAATTCTATAGGTCTTTATTATACTACCCCCTTTATATAGCCATTTTTCGTTTATTCATTATGGAATTCAAATCATTAAAGATTATAGAACCGCTCCTGAGAGCACTCGAGAAAGAAGGCTATGTAGAGCCAACACCAATACAAGAAAAAACTATTCCCTTACTTTTAGATGAAAGGGATGTAATTGGAATTGCACAAACTGGAACTGGGAAAACCGCCGCATTCGTTGTTCCTATGTTACAGAAATTGTATGAGAAATATGGTTTCAACAAGGCGACAATACCCAAGGCACTTATCTTAGCACCAACGAGAGAACTAGCCGCACAAATCTCTGAGAGTTTTGAAACTTATGGCAAATTCCTTAAGTTCAAACATCTAGCAGTATATGGCGGTGTAGGAATAGGGCCACAAATAAGAACGCTTCAACACGGAGTCGACATTCTCATCGCTACACCTGGAAGATTGGTAGATTTAATGAACCAAGGAAAAGTAAATCTTGGCAAAGTAGAATTTTTTACTTTAGACGAAGCAGACCGAATGCTTGATATGGGATTCTCAAAAGATGTTAACAAAATCGCGTCTTCATTACCAAACGAAAAACAATCCTTATTTTTCTCAGCAACAATGTCTAGAGAAATAGAAGAACTAACAAGAAAATTTCTAAAACACCCGGTGAAAATAGAAATCACACCTCAGTCAACCCCTGTAGAAAAAATTGAACAATGTGTGTTCTTTGTAGACCAAGAAAACAAGAATGAGTTATTAATCGATTTAATCAAACAGCAAAACATAAACCGAGTATTAGTATTCGTTGGAATGAAGTACCGAGCCGATAAGGTTGTAAGAGTATTAAATATGAGCGGAATAGCTTCAGACGCTATTCATGGTAATAAGTCACAACATCAGAGAACAAGGGCTTTGAATAATTTTAAACTTGGTAAAGTTAGAGTTCTAGTAGCAACAGATATTGCAGCTAGAGGAATTGATATTGAAAACATTAGTCACGTCATAAACTATGATTTACCAAACGAACCAGAAAATTATATTCACCGAATCGGAAGAACTGCTAGAGCTGGAAGCGAAGGAACTGCGTATTCATTTTGTGCAGCAGAAGATAGAAACTATCTTAATCAAATAGAAAGATTAACAAAAAGAAAAACTCAACAAGCAGAACACAAATATCATTCTGTAAAAGCAAAAAGTGCCGAAGGTAAAGATGCAAAACCAGCACCAAGAAATCAAAGTGGTCGTACCGGCGGTCGTGAAAGAGGTGGTGGACATGGAAGAAGTGCTCGTAGGGGTGAGAGTCGAGATGATGGCGGTAGGGGAAATTTTAGAACTGGTTCAAGAAGACAAAGTTCAAGTAGACCAAACTCAAGTAGAGGTAGAGAGGGAAGAAGCAGATCAGGTTCAGGGAATAGAAGGCATAGAAGATAAATTAATTCTTCCCTTAACTCAAGAAATCATTTTAAACGCCCATATCCCTGTTCGCACTTTGCATTTCACAAAAATATTTATTTGAATTTTGTTTTTGTTCAAAGCGAAGATGCTCAAATCGAACGTTCGATTCTAAAACGCCCATACCCCGAATCGAACGGGGATGCCCTTTCGGACCCGGTTTTCTAGACCGGTGCAATACCATTATGCGATATGGGCTTATAGACATTTTAGAAGGGAGAGGTTTTTAAGGTTTTACGCTTAGATGACTGCTTGTGTTAAAGAAGTATAAGCATAAATTTATAATTCTGAAATCTATCTAGTAAGTATGAAAAAGAGGAAGAAGAAAGTTTCTAAATTTTTAAGATATTTAGGGAAAGGTTTATTGTTTATAGTAAAACTTCCGTATTATTGCTTTAAGGGAGCGTATTTGCTTGATAAAAAAATATCAGAAAAAGATAGGGAGGTAAAAGTGAAGAAGAAACGAGATTCTATTAATTCAAAGTATGAGAAATTTAAAATAATTCATGTTATAGAAGGTGATTATTCCGAATGGGTAAATGATGTTTCGAAGTCAGATAGTCAGATGGGGATTATCCTTGGTGCGAGGGGATCCGGGAAGACTGCGTTTGCGATAAAGTTTTTGGAGAATTTTTATTCTAAGTATGAGAAAGAATGTTTTGCGATAGGGTTTCGGAAAGAAGAGCTACCTTCTTGGATAAATGTAGTCTCGGATATTGGAGAGATTAAGAATAATTCTATGGTTTTGATTGATGAGGGAGGGGTTTTATTTAATTCTAGAAGTTCTATGAGTAGTGCGAATAAATTGCTGAGTCAGTTGATAATGGTTGCTCGGCATAAAAATATTAGTATAATCTTTATATCGCAGAATTCTTCGAATCTTGAAGTAAATATTTTAAGGCAGGCTGATTTTCTGGTATTGAAGCCTTCGTCATTATTGCAGAAAGATTTTGAGAGAAAGATAGTCCAGAAAATTTATGAGTCTGCAGATAAGGATTTTGAGAGGTTTAAAGAACACCAAGGGTTGACGCATATTTATTCTGGGAAATTTCGAGGGTTTGTGAGTAATCCATTACCTTCATTTTGGAAAGAGGGAATTAGTAAGGGGTTTGCTTAGACTTGATTTTAATTTACGCCCACACCAGGAGTCGAACCTGGGCACCCCGAAGGGTCAAGAGTTCCAGTCTTGTGCAATACCGTTATGCGATATGGGCAATATACAATAACCGAGAGAATGGTTTTTAAGATTAACTAGAATTTGTAGAATTAAGATATTCAATTAAACCTAAGGGGTTATCTCTAAATGCCTTTTTCATAAACCCACTAACAAAAGTGTTTATCCTACCTTGTTCTCTTGCTAAAGTATTATATGCTTTGTCAATTAGTTTCCTATTCTTCCACTTCATTTGCATATCTCTAAACTTACTAGAAGTCATAATGTCCATCCTTATTCCTGTAGAAGAAAAAAGAAATCCAGAACATACGCCATAAAGACGATACTCGGGACTAGCCAATTCCCTTAAATGTGCCTTTAAACCCTCACTAGTATTCTTAACTTCCTCCGGAGATAAATAATCGGAATAGATACTATAAGATTTAGAAAAATCCGTTCTACTATCATAACCTAGACCTCCTGTAACTGAAAGTTCAATTCTAGATTGTAATGGGGTCATCATAGTCAAATTGAAAAAAACATCTTTTTAAGTATTATTATAATCTCTTTAATCAACCATCTCAATCTTAATCTTAACCGTTCTAGGAATATTGATTCTCATAATACTATGAAGAATTTTATCATTAGCAGGTAAATCAATAATACGTTTGTGAATCCTCATTTCGAATCTGTCGAAAGTTGCAGTTCCATCACCGCAAGGAGATTTCCTAGTAGTTACTTTCAATCGCTTCGTCGGTAATGGAATCGGTCCACTTATTGGAATTCCTGCACCGCTAGCAATAGTTTTTATCATATCGATAACGTCATTCAATTTACCGATTTCTACACTTTGCAATTTGATTCGTACTTTTGACATAAGACACAAACAAAAATTACACTTTTAAACCTTGCTGTATTCCAAATCCTATGAATCTCAAATCTCTATTTCTCGCTATTTTGTTTCTTTCTTCTTGCATATTCTACTATCAAATAACTGAAGATACCATCGCAAAAACTTCTACAATTGTAGTGAGAGTTATAGACGGAGATACATTGGAATTAATAGGAGGACAAAAAATTAGACTTAAGGGAATTAATACTCCTGAAAAATTAATGTCTTTTAGCCAAGAAGCGACTGAATTAGTCAGACAATTAGTTGAAAATAAGTCAATTGAAATCGAAAGCTATGGCACAGATAAATATGGGAGAACCCTAGCATACATATTTATTGACGGAAAAAACATAAATAAGGAGATTCTTGGAGAAGGTTTCGCTACATTATATTACTATGAAAAAGACAAATATTATGACGAACTAAAACAAGCTGAAGAATTCGCAAGGCTCAATAAAAAGGGTCTTTGGAAAAATTCACCTAATGCAAACTGTCTCAAACTCATCGAATTGAAATACAAAGAACAGCCAATACGGTGTTCTAATGATGAACTTTTAATTTTAGAAAACTCTTGCGATGAAATCTCTGTAACAATAAAAGACGACGCCACCCACACCTATAAAGAAACACTCCAAAAAGGGACTTTCATAAAAAGTTTCTCGTGTATCTGGAATGACGAAGGTGATTCACTCTATATCTCTGATGAAAAAGGTTTATTAATCTTTTATCGTTACCCTTAGGATGCTAATCGACACCGTGACAAATATATTTATGCAATCAATCCAAACTTCCCAATTAACAATTTTCTCTAAAGTCTTAGCATTAATTTTTGATCCAATAACTTTAATTGCAATTTCTCTAATTATTGCAATATACCTCTACGTTAAATCATCTAAGAAAAAAGGAATCATTTTTACCTCGGCAATACTCTTAACGGGCATATTAATAAAAGTATCCAAGGAAATTTTCCAAAGAACTCGTCCATTAAATCAAATAGTTCAAGAAATTGGTTTCTCGTTTCCGAGCGGACATTCAACAATGGCTGTTGTTTTCTTTGGACTAATAGTTTATCTATTCTCGAAAAACAAATCAAAGAAAATAAAATTAATATCCTCACTAATTGCTATTCTAACAATTTTTTTAGTAGGTTTTACGAGAATTTATCTAAGAGTTCATTGGTTAACTGATATCATTGGAGGGTTTATTTTCGGAGGGATAATTCTTTTTTTAACTATTTTAAGTTTTAAGAAGCAGACCTAATAACATAAACCTCGTCGCCACGTTTTACTACAACACCAAAATTAACTCCAATTTCCTGACCCTTTTTAGCGACCTTGACATCCTTGCTTTCGAATTCAATACTCTTAACAACAACTCTCTGAATTGGGGCATCTTTCGAAATTAAATACACATTATCGCCAACATTCAAACAACCAGCAAACATTTTAACCGATGCTGCTCCAGCCTTTGGCCAATACCTCTCAACTCGTCCAACAAACTCTTTCCTTTCTTCTTGTTCTCCATTTTCACTAAACGAAAAGTCATCTGCCGTCGGCATTTTCAAATAGAACCCGGAACTGAATCCTCTATTGTAAACTTTCTTCAACCGAGCAATCCCTTCAATAATCTCAGTTCGATTTAAATTATTATCTAAAGCATTTCTATATTCAGATACTACTGCATAAACATATTCTGGACTTCGATTTCTTCCTTCAATTTTAAATGATTTAATTCCGGCTTTCTTCATATTCTCGATAAAAGGCAATGTACACAAATCCTTCGCGGACATCACCCGATTATTATTCAGAACCAACTTATTTCCTTCATCATCTTTAATTTCCCAAGCTCGTCGACAAAGTTGCACACACTGTCCACGATTAGCCGAAAGCCTTTTAACAAATTGCGAAGTAAAACATCTTCCTGAAATTGCGACGCACATTGCTCCATGACAAAAACACTCAATATCAATCACATTGGATATTTTTTTAATCTGCTCTAAATTCAATTCTCTAGCAAGAACTATTCTTTTAGCTCCAAGATTCTTATAAATTTTAGCGGCAGAAACATTAGAAATAGATGCTTGAGTAGAAACATGAAATGGAACACCATATTTTTTACATAATACAATCACCAACATATCCCAACAAATAATCGCATCAACTTTCCCCTTAACCGCTTTTACAATTTTCTCAAGTTTCTTCAATTCTCTGTCATAAACTACTGTGTTCAAGGTTAAATACATTTTAGGCTTTCTAGAGGAATCATTGCAAATCCGTCGAATTCTTTTTAAGTCCCTAACGCTGAAATTCTTTGCGCTAGCCCGCATATTAAATCCTTTAATCCCAAAGTATACTGCATCAGCTCCCGCTACTACCGCCGCATGTAAATTCTTAAAATCTCCAACAGGGGCTAAGAGTTCGTAATCTGATTTCATAAAATAAGAACAAAAAATAACATTTTAAGGCTTTTTGTTTGGACTAGATCTAAATTTGATGTTAAACATAGATTTATTTGTTAGTTGATTTGTTTCTTCTTGCAACCGAGTTATGTACCTTCCAACAAATCTTGGATTCATAGATTCGATATCATTATACTTGTAGATATTACATTTCGGACAATAATCAACTGGATAGGGATTCAAATTTAAGATTCTCCCATCTACCTGAATTTTTCTCTCTTCCAAAACAGTATTACAAGAATGAACTGAAGGTAAACGTTGTAAGAGATTATCCATAAAGTTACAGAGATTAGTTCTTTTTAATCATTCCCGTTTTTTGTCGCAATTTTAAAGTTACAAAAGTTTATAAATATAAAATATATGGAATATTATGGAAAAATCAATTAAACAAATTGAAAAAGATATCTCTGCGAGTTTCGGGTATGTGAAAAAAGATATGTTAATGCTTAACGATGCCTTTTCAGATATTCATGAGAAAATACAACACCTTAGTCTAAATCACGCAACACTCTTAGAAGAAATTGAAAAACTCCGAGTAGAAGTTGCAAAGATTTCAGAAAATAAGACAAAAAAGAAAACAAAGAAAAAATAGTGTGCAATCCAGTGACATATGTCACTAGCACCGAAAATTAGTTCCGCAGTGTTTTTTGATTCTTTTTATGAAAAAAGAAGAAATCAGAAAGATATTTTTTAAACTAAAAATGGAGGGACATTCATATAACCAATGTAGAAAAATACTTTTTGTAAAACATAAATTCGAAATAACTAATCGAACTTTGAAAAGATGGGTACACGAATTAGATACAAATGATAATTGGGATTTGAATGATAAGTCCAGACGTCCTAAAATGATTCATAGAAAAATAACTAAAGAGATAGAAAATAAGATTATTTCTATAAGAGAGAAAACTGGTTTTGGGGCTGAAAAAATTGAAAACTTTGTAAACTTAAGCCATACATCTATTAATAAAATTCTAAACAAACACAAACTAACTGAACCAACTAAAAGAAAAAAGAAAAGAATAAAATATATTCGTTTTCAAAGAAAACGTCCTAATTCTCTTTGGCAGATTGATCATAGCCAACAAAAAATTAAAGATAAGTGGGTAGTTTCTGTCGTCGATGATTGCTCAAGAAAAAGTTTAGCTTTTGCTGTAACTAACGTTGTTACGACGGATATTGTGATAAATTTAATCGATAAGTTAATTAAAATTTATGGCAAGCCAAAACAAATTCTAACTGATAATGGTTCAGCTTATGGTTTGAAAAGCAGACATTCAAGATTTGACAGAAGATGTAGAAAGAGGGGAATAGAACACATTAGAGGAACAGTTCATAGCCCAACAACGCAAGGAAAAGTTGAGAGATTGTTTCAAACTTTCAAAAGAGAGTTTAAGTTTTGCAATGAAGATGTTGAGCTCTGGAGAATGAACTATAATCATTTTAGACCACATATGAGCTTGGATAATAAAACGCCAGATGAAATTTATAATGATTTTGAGCTATTGTTTTAGGGGGTGACATATGTCACTTGCTTGCACAACAAAGAAAAAATAGTAAGTCTTTTAAATCAATTCTTCAATTAAATTACAAGCCTCAATAGTATAGTGGTTAGTACACGACCCTGTCGCGGTCGAGATCCGGGTTCAATCCCCGGTTGGGGCGTGGGTTTTTACCGACGGTGGATTGAAGTTTTATAGTTTTTGTCGACGACGAATACATTTACTTCTCTTGAGAACTCAAGTCTTTGTCCGTTCGGAGCGTCGAGATTTTTGACGGGGCATTGAAGTATTTTTTGGAGGACTCAAGTTACTTTCTTACCTAACTCTTGAATCTTTCTCTCAAGAAAGTCTAACCTAGATTCTTGTAGCCTATTATCTGTGTAAATCTTATTCACTTTTCTTTTGAAGACCATCCCACCAGTATCTTCAAATAAATCTTCTTCAGAAATAGTGTCTTGCATCCCAAGCATCTCAGAATAATAATGGATCCTTTCTGACTTTTTCCAACCAAAACGATATTTTAGACCTGATTCAGATTTATATTTTGGTAGCCAGTAACAACATGAGCAATGTCGGAAATCATACATGGTGAGTTCAGAGTATTTTTGTCCTGCAGGACTTACTTCTGTCCCCAAAACTTTTTTTACCAGTTTTTGAAGATTAGAATTTATTGTATAAGGACTTAATGAGAAAAGATAGTCTTCTTTTGAAAGCCCTTTTTTGTCCACATATTTTTTTATTAATTCAGAAGAGAACATTAATTTGATTCTCCTTCCAAAAGTCTTGCTTACTTCTTCCCTTATAGTCAGTTCCCTGAACTCGTTTTGAAAGTCCGAGATTCTTATGTTTAAAAGTTCTGTTGGGGCCCTTATTCCAGAGTCATAAAGAAAAGTTATCAAGACATTATAGTCAAAAGAAGCTTTTTGACAAAGTTTGGCGATTTGTTCTTCGGTCATATAAACCCATTTAGGCTTATCACAAGTGGCATCTAAGTCTATTGTAATGTCTTTTATTCCATTTCCTTCCTTTCTGTTAACTTTTTGCCACCAGTGCCAAAAAGCTTTGAAAATCTTTACCAGATTTGCAGGGTCCCTGTATATTTCTCCATCAAATCTTCTGATAGTCCCATCTTTTACTCCATTGAAATAATTATGCAGAATGTTTTCATCTATTTGAGACATATCTTCTAATCTGTAAATTTCTTCAAATTTCTTCGCCAAGAAAACCATTCTTTGGATTATGTTGTTTAGTCTTGTATAACTTCTTGGACCTTTTTTTGATTTTACTGAAACATTTAATCCTTCTTGCATATCGTACAAATAAGCCAAGATTAAAGAAGAATTTCTTAAAGAAATCCCCCCTATCCCATTTGCATTTTCTTTTAACCATCTGAAGTATCTTTCTTTATGTTTGTATGGATCTCTTTTTTCCATACCATATTAATTACTTTTAAAAAGAACTAATTTTCTTACCTTATTGGTATGTTTTTTGAAATCTTTATTTAGAAGTTTTCCGGCAAGTTGCTGCAATTCATCCCAGGCATTAAACGATTACTCTTCCATCAACCACTTCCAAACTGGCTTAAGAATTATTTTCTTCCCATCGATTTCAAATTCATCTTCTTGATTATACGTCAAAATTAATCCAGTCTTAAGCTTTAATTCATTCAAAGCTTCAAGTAATCCATTTATTTCTCTATCTTGATTTTCATCATTAAATTCATAACAAACTTGGATTGCGAGGAGGACTTTTTCTCTGTCCTTAACCACAAAATCACACTCTTTATCTTTTTGGAAATAGAATATTTCTTTATACCTTTTTCTTAAATTCAAAAAAACATTATTCTCTAACATCTTACCTTTATCTTTTGAAAAAGAAACCGAGTTAGCATAGGATAATCCGTTATCTATTGAATAAACTTTTTTGGGATTAACTTGTTGTTTTTTATAAGAATAACTGAATTTAGGTATTGTAAAAATCAGATAAGCATTCTCCAAAAAAGAAACATAGTCTATGATACTCTGGACAGATTTAACTTCCAACATTTTCTTAAGGGAATTGTATGAAAATTCTTTTCCAACATTACTCAGTAAATAGATAGCCAATTTTCTCAATGTTTCCGTATTCTTAATTCCGAATCTATTTGCAATATCCCTCATTAAAACATCTTTTAATAATTCATGCAAAACAGTCATATCCTTTTCCCTCAAATATTCTGGAAAACCCCCTTCATAGAGATATTCTGAATAAGATTTTTCATTTGGTTTTTGCTTAAAGAACTCTAAAAACTCTAAGTATGAAAATGGGAATAATTCGTAACTGATATGTCTTCCTGTAAGTCTTGTCCCAAGTTCTTGACTTAACAAGGAAGCATTTGAGCCCGTTATTACTATCTCGTTTTTTCTGTCTACTAAAAATCTAATAAATTTCTCCCATTTTTCAATATTTTGAATCTCATCAAAGAAATAAGTTCCGTTAGGACCATATAACTCTTGAAAAATTTCATCAACTTTATTAAAATCTTTTAACTCAAATCCCTCTAGTCGAGGATCTTCAAGATTTAAATAATAAAAATTTTTCTGCCCTTTCAGAATTTGGTTCAAAAGAGTACTTTTACCACACCTTCTAATCCCCGAAATAACCAACGCGAAAGATTCTTTTAATTTTATGTTATGGAAATTTTCCCTAATTATCCCCTTATCAATTGTATTAATCCACTCTCTTTGTATTTTTATTACTTTCATTAAAACTTCCTTTGTTATCATGTCTATTTCAGAAGATTATATTTTATAAATGTTTCTATTCCCAATAGAAGCTTCTTTCTATTGTAAATAATCAATTCGTCACCCCAAAGTCGTCGACAACATTTTTAAATAAAATCCATCAACAAGTATAAAGCAAATGACAAGACATCCCGTAAGGATGCTCGACTTGGGTCGTGGACGGTTGGGGCGGGTCGTAAAAAATAAAAACAACGTCGACAAAACGCATAATTTTTAGATTTACCAACGAGAAAATACACAAAAATACACAACCATAACATTTTTAAACATTAAACTATATCTAACTCCAATAAACTCCATGGGATCTTCACGGACCCCATGATTTTTTTAATTATATGAAAAAATCTATTGTCTACATTGATGGAAGCAATTTCTATTTTTCGATAAAGAAAAGATTTAATTGTAAAATAGATATGGGAGAATTCTGTAAAAAACTTACTAATAAAAATGATTTAGTAAAAATAAATTATTACATTGCACCTGTAGACCAAACTCAAAATTCTAAAATGTACGCAAAACAACAAAGTTTTTTTGATAAATTTAGAGAAATCAAAAATCTAAAAATAATCTTTGGAAGATTAGAAAAACGGAAAAAGGATGGAGAAGAATACTTTGTTGAAAAAGCGACAGATGTCAACCTAGCACTAGATTTAGTTTTAGACGCACAAGCAAACGAATTTGACGAAGCATTTCTTATATCAAATGATGGAGATTTTTCAGGAGCAGTTAAAGCAGCACAAGAAAGATTTTCGAAAAAAATAAACTACGTAGCAATAGGAAACAGCAAAACAATATCCTATCATCTAAAGAAAGTAGCTTATAAAACAATAAAAATAGACGAAAAATTTATTGAAGAAATTAAATTATCCTAATCTCAAATTATTCTAAAACTATAAAAACTCAGACATCCTTTACTAAATATAATTATCAATATGAAAAATCAGGACAAGTTTATCAAAGAGGCGCTACAAAGAGAGATTAAGAATTTTAGTAAATTTAAGAGAGGTAGTAAGCCTGGTGATGTATGCATGTTAAACAATAGATGGAGAACATTTTTTGGAATGAACCCAATTTATTTTGGTATTGTATTAAAAGATGAAGAATATATTAATTCTGCTTTTGATAATGAAGAAGAAAGGAAAGTTGCTATTAAAACTTCTGGGAAAGAAAAATATATTAAAGCATTTAAATATCTTTTAAGAACGACAAATAATACTCTAGAAGAAATAGAAAATATTCTTGCAATGCAACATTAAAATTGATTATTAGTAAGAATTTTACTTATCTTATATAATT
Source organism: archaeon (assembly GCA_043810285.1). Lineage (GTDB taxonomy): Archaea > Nanobdellota > Nanobdellia > Pacearchaeales > GW2011-AR1 > JAGVXH01. The sequence goes on along the minus strand of JBDROH010000022.1, from coordinate 18,480 downwards.
GGTGTAAACAAACACTACTAGAAGTAAACAGTGGTTGGGGCGTTTAGTTTAAATAAGTTTCATCCTTGATTAGAATATGAAAAACCTTTGGATAGTTTCATTAAGTATTGGATTACTAAAAAATGGTTGAAGAAAAAGTAAAAACAATAGAATTGAAGGCTAATTCGAATCGGGAGTTCTTTCTTATTCATGGCTATACTGGAAGCCCAACAGATTTCAACAATTTACCAGCTTATTTGAATAAAAAATTTAATGCTAATGTGAAAATTATTCTTTTACGTGGCCATGGAACTAATGTAAAAGATCTAGATAATCTTGAATATGAAGATTTTTTTAAACAAATTAAAAGAGAATTAGAAAAAGACATTAGAAAAGGGAGAAGAATAATCCTTGGAGGGATTAGTTTTGGTGCTATGCTCGCATTAACTTTTTCTTCAGAATATCCAATACTTGGTGTCTTTGATGTTTGTCCACCTTATCTTTTTAAATTTCCTTTTAATGTGTGGGGAATAGGGGTTTTAAGAAAGTATAAAAAATATTGGGGGAAAAATCGATGTGAAAATGAAAAAGAAAAGAGAAAAAATGCTTTTAGTTATGACTTTATGCATGTAAATGGATTTTTTATCTCAAAACAAGCTGCTCAAAAATTGAGAGAAAAATTTGAAAATATAAATTGTCCCATTCTTTCAATTCATTCATATTTGGATCCAATTGGTCATTATGCTTCTATAAGAGATATAAATAAAAAGGTAAAATCTTTTGTTAAACAACAGAAAATTTTTAATACAAAAGTTCATAATTTGTTTTTTTCAGAATACGATGATGAAATCTGTGGAGTGATAGGAGATTTCATTGAAAAGAATAATCTTTTTGGGAAAAAAGATGAAAATAAGGTTGCTGCAATAATACCTTCTTTTAATGAGTCCAAGAGAATAAGGAGTGTTCTAAAAGTCATTAGTAAATCCAAGTCCATAGATGAAATTGTTGTTGTTGACGATGGATCAAGGGATAATACATATGAGATAGTAAGAAAATTTCCAAAGGTTAGATATTTTAAAAATGAGAAAAATCTTGGAAAGGCGGAATCGATGGAAAGAGGGGTGTTTTCAACTGATGCAGATATTATTTTCTTTTGTGATGCTGATCTGATAGGATTAAATTTAGAGATAATTAAAGGGATAATTGAACCAGTTAAAAGAGGTGATTTCAATATGTTTATTGGATTAAGGAGTAATTTTATGCAAAAAACGATTCGTCTCATTGCTTTGAATTCTGGAGAAAGAGCAATGAGAAGAATTGTTTGGGAGACTCTTCCTAAGTATTTTAAATATAAATATCGTGTTGAAGCAGGATTAAATTGTTATGTTAAGAAATATTTTGGGGGATTTGGGTATAAAACTTTTGATTATTCTCAGCCTGTTAAAGAAAAGAAATATGGGTTTTTTAGGGGCACTATTCTTCGGTGGGCTATGAATATGGATGTTTTGTTCGTTTATGTTAGAGAGATATTTGGAAAGCATAAATAAAATCGTTTATGATGATCCTGTCAGGATTTTGTTTTTATTTATATTTTAAAAAGAGAAGTGATGCACAAGTTTATTATTTCAAGACTATAAAATCCCTTAAAATCTTAGAAGATATTGGAATTGATTTTAATAAACGGTAATAAATTCCATCCACCTACCAAAGACACACTCATCTAGTCACGGCGGTTGGGGCGATTTCTAAACATTTTTATATCTCCTTAAGTAATAGGATACTATGTCTAAAATACAACATTTATACAATGACCTTTTTATTTGCGAATCCTTCTAAAATTAATGAAAGTTGACCCATATCAGCATGAAGAAAGATATCTTTTATGGAAAGAATCTGTAAAAAACGGCATTCCAGATATATCCAAAGAAAATTCTGACATCATTTTAGACTATATTTTTGATTTTAGCTGGTGGAGCATTGATTTATTTTTTAATTAAGAAGAAAAAGAGATAATCCCAACAGTCAGTCGACATATTAAGGGCAGGAGGCGGTTGAGAGGGTTTTGACAAAAACACAAGATTTAAATAAGGTATATACTACCATAATATCATGGTAAAATATACCCTAAAAGAAAAGATATTGAAATTTTTAATCGAAAACAAAGAATCTCCACATTCTATCATGGAGATTTCTCAAAAACTGAAAGCAGATTATAAAAACACTTCTCAAGCACTCTCTAAAATAAATCCTAAAACATATTTAAAAAGCAAGCAAGGAAACTCCTATCTTATCGAATTTAATCAAAATAACAATATAGAAACTCTTTCAATAGAAGAAAAAAGAACTGAAGAGTTTTTCTCGAAAAATTTAAATTTAAAAGTTATAAGAAAATATATCAAAGAATTAAACTACCCATTTCTAACTGTATTGGCATTTGGTTCATATATTAAAAAAACTAACACAAAGAATTCAGATATTGATATCTGCATAATTCTAGATAATGAATCTAAATCCAAAATATTAAATGAGAAACTAAGCCTATTATCTTTGAACTTAGAAATACAAGAATTTACCTCAAAAGAATTTACCTCAATGATAGAAAAGAAAGGAAATAATCTTGGTAACGAAATAATTAAAAACAACATTATACTTTATGGGAAAGAGAATTACTATAATTTAATTTCAGAATGGATGAAAAAAGAATAAAACAAGCGGAAGATAATTTCAAAAATTATTTGAGAGACGGAAAAATAACGGAAATAGACAAGCCTAAAACATTAATTTATGAGACCTATTTGAGAAATGCAAGAGAGAGCCTAAGCGTCGCCAACCTATTATTCAAGAATAATTCTTCGTCACTATGGGTGGTTGTGAGTAGTTATTATTCCATGTTCTATATGGCTTGTGCATATTTATACAAACTAGGATACAAAACAAAACATGAAATTGTCCATCAAGTAGTAAATGAGGGTTTAATTGTGCAAGGCAGACATAAAATAAAAAATCATCTTTTGAAAGCTTATGAGATAGGAAAAGATGAAGCTTTATCTGTTAGTGATAATTATTTGACAAAATATGGTTTTGAAAAAGTTAAAAGATCTACATTTCAATATGAGACTACTGAAAATATTAAAAAATCAAAGGCTCAAACTTCTTTAGAAAGGGCTAAAGAATTTTTAACATTAATAGAAAATATACTGGAAGAATAAATATATTTTTCTTAACTTCCGTCACCCCTTAGTGGTCGACAAGATTTAAATATCGTCTCCATCGCACACTCACCAATGGAAAAACGACTAAACGACAAGAATGTAGTGTTTCGGATTTATCCGTCATTCAAGGAGTAAATTGATCCTTAATATTTTTTTATAACACTTTCTAAAAAATCATAACTCTTTCTAGTTTGTTCCAACATAAACTGATAATATTTTTTTGACATTCCATCATTAACTTTTGCCAAAGAATTAAAATACGATTCCTTATTTTCCTTATAGACGATTATAGGCTGGTATCCCTTACCCATCAAAATCTTATTCATAATCAGCCTTCCTGTTCTCCCATTTCCATCTAAAAAAGGATGTATACCTTCATATCGCTTATGAAATTCAAAGGCCAAAATTAACGGATGAATTTTACCTTTATTTTCTCTATACCACCTTAATAAACCAATTAACTCAGACTCCACATTTTCTGGAGCAGTTGTTATAGAATTCCCCACAACATTTTGAACTTTCTTAAAACCTCTCGGATAAGAAACCCCTTTTTGCATTTCCAAATCTTTTGTTAAAACATGATAGAGTTTTTTTATAGACTGGATATTAAACTTAAATGATTTTTTCAAATAATTAAATGCCTCAATTGAATTCTTTACTTCCTTAATTTCATTTTTATCCGAATATCTCGTATCACCCTTATCGATAATTTCCCTAACCGCCTGTGGAGGAATTTTGGAACCTTCAATATTATTTGAATTAAAAATAAACTCCTTTGCAAATTCTATATCCACCACTTCCTGACAATCCTTGGCATCAATTAGATTATTTAATTTAATCGAAGCTAATTCTATTTTTTCAGGTAATTTTTCATTATGAGAAATCTTGGAAATAATTTGGCTTAGATATTTTTTTCTAAAATCAAATTCTTCTTTTGTTATTAAGTCAATATTATCCAATAAGAATTTTTCTTTGTTAAGGGTAGAAGACTGCAGGCCCATGCTTTTCTTAATCACGCATGACTCTCCCATAAAAACTACCTTCTTTACAAATGATGCGTAATTATTACTTTTTGTTTTTTTAATTTCTATATGACTCATGATTATAACAGGTTTTCTTTATTTAAAAACCTTACTATTTGGGCAGGAAATATTATCAGTGTTATCGAGGGGATAGTTTGTTACTGTAACCTTTTAGGCAGGAAAATATAACAAAAATATAACCTTTTAGGCATGAATTAATCCCATTCCCAGTTACCAATTTCATCCCCATTTATTTCTCTAATTGCCAATCTTATATCGCCTTCAGGAATATCGTCTTCGCCATTAACTATCGCAATAGTACAGCCATCCAAATAATGACCCTTCAAAATTTTGTCAATTAATTCCTTCCCGTATTTTTTTTCAAGTTCAGGTATTTTCATCAGATAATCTCTTGATTTAGGTTTATTTATATCTTCTCCCCAAGAGGTGTCACCCACAAGTAGACCGACAAGATTTAAAAAGAAAAGCCACCAAATAGAATAAAGCAAACTACATGACATTCCGTAAGGATGCTCGAGTAGGGTCTTAGCCGGTTGGGACTTTTGTGACATTCAAGGGTGGAATTTTATTTTACCAACGATACTTCTTAATGATTTTCCTTGGAATAAATTTTAACCCTATAAATATCAACAAAGGGACGAGTATTATATCATCAACATAACCTAAGATAGGTATAAAATCTGGGATAATATCTATAGGACTTAAAGAATATGCAATTCCAGCTCCGAGAAGTATTTTTTCTAATTTTGGAGTTCTTTTGTCGTTTAAAACACCCTTGTATACTTTAATCTCGGTTTTAATCTTCTTCGCAATTTTTTTTATCTTTCTGAAATCTTCATATCTTTATAAGAAAAATTAGATATATCTATTTAACTAAAAAAGAATTTGTTAAATACTCAAGGGATTTTGTGCCCATATTTAATCTACACGCACTTGTACCAAAACTATCTAACAAATGGTTGGGGGCGTTTAGTTTAAATAAGTTTCATCCTTGATTAGAATATGAAAAACCTTTGGATAATTTCATTAATTATTGGATTACTTATTCTGTTATTTTTTCCAGAACCAGAAACTAACTTTATTTGGTATTCATTAACTGGTATATTCTTCATTATTTTAACAATTGTTTTATTTAAGAAGCAGAAGTAATTTTATATCTCCCTAACTTTTGTCACCTATAAGTAGACCGATAACCATTAAAAAGTCTGAGTGTGAATTAGTATAAAGCAAACGATACGATATCACTTGAATATGCTCGAGTAGGGTCGTCGGTGATTGGAGGTATAAATTAATTTAAGTTAGCATTCATTACTCTAATATCCGGACTCCATAATGAAACTTTATCTCCCTTGAATCTAACCCCTCTTGCGATTTTTTGAATCAAATCTCTTCGTGCTTTGTCCATATAGAACTCCTTGAATTTTTCAGGTTGTTCTTGTTTGAGAATCTTCCAGAAGAGTCCTTGAATATTTGGATAGGGAAATTTTGTTATGACAATAGAATTGCATTTGTTTCCAGCAAAATCTACTCCTCGCGAACATTTTGTGGTGAATAGAACATCTTCTTCACCTGATGTAAATTCATCTACTGAAGTATTTCCTCTTGATTGGAGTTCCTTTAATTTTTCTTGAGTGATTAAATTTTCAAATTTGTATTCGGCATTTTCTTCTTCTGTGGGGAGGTCTTTGAAAGCACTCACGTGAACTAAAGTTGGTTGCTCGGCATTTGCCATACACATATCTAATATCTTAAGGTACATTTTTCTAGTAATGGTTTTATTTGAGAAGTTGGAGAAGTTACAATTTTTTTCTAAACCTGTTCGTTGTTTTTTTATAATGCCAGGGCTTTCGATTTCAGCTTCGATGATTTTAAATTCTTCTAAACCAAAAATATCTTTTAAAACTTGTTCGGAATGAAGGGTTCCAGACATCATGACTAGAATATTGTTTTGTTCAATTAGTTCATGAATTTTTTGTGCTAAGTTTATTGAAACCAGATTTAGTATTACTGTTTTCTCGTTGGAGAAATTAGTTCCAAAAAGTCCTTTCTGTTTGGTTTCTTCTTCTATTTTAGCTATAGAAATATATGTTTCATCTAGAAGATTTTCGAATGTTCGTGCAATTTCTACTACAGTATTGTAATAACTGAGTTCTTCGTCTTCGGCAAGATTTGGGTTTTTGAGAATTGTTTCTATTAGGTTGAGGAATGAGGAGGAGTTTATTTTTTGAATTTCTATTGTTGGAGGATTGAACAAAATATTATTTATTTCTTTGATTAGTTCCTTGACTTTTGTTCGTTTTTCTTGGTCGTTTGGTTGGAGATTTGAGAGTGCCGAGTGTAATCTGTTTAAATTAATTTTTCGTTCATTAGCAAAACTATCAAGAAATTCGTCGCACTCATCTATAATATCTATATCTGTTTTTGGTTTTCTTCCTATTGAACTTTCTATCTGATATTTCATACTGTTAAAAATAAGAACGTCAGCGTCGATATAGGATTTGTATTGGTCGTAATATCCACATCCTTTTTTTCTACAGAATAATGCAAATTCTTTTCCGCATATTGCTTGATATTTTTTCTTGGTGACATCATTTAGCCCTTTTGGATTAATTTCTGAAGGCATTAGTGGTGCCCAGTAAGGACATGCAGGAGCAATGTTCATTCTTCGGACATCCGACGCTGATGAGAAATTTTCTTTTTCTACTGCTTCATTCATATCAATGTATTTTAAAAGTTGCTCAGTATTTTTCTCTCTAATTTCGATTGTACATGGAAGTTCTGGGTCATCGGAACGTTCTCCGGAAAAAGGACATCTAAAATTATTTCTTCCTTTTATAACTGCAATTTTTAAAGGATTACTATCTTTTTTCATAATGAATTTTTTTTGAGTGTAATCTTTTTCGTATTGCTCTTGGAGGGATTTTATTGGGACGACGATTGATGTTTTTTTAAAGTGTCTTGCTAAATTTAGGGCAATTGCCGACTTTCCAGTTCCGCATATTCCTTTTATGAAAATTAGTTTGTTTCCGGCGTTGATTGTCTCGAGGACTTCTTTGACGACGTCTTCTTGAGTTTTTCCATTTGAGAATTTCAGTGGTTTGAGCTTTTCACCAGAGTAATCAAATAAGTTTACACCATCACTAGAATCTTCATTTTTTCGCTCGTATAATGACCACATATAGCACCTTGTTGAAGAAAATCGGGAGGATGGTTTTTAAGTATTGTTGTGTCTTTTACTGAAATAGTGTAATTACATTTGAGAGTGTTGGTTTGTAAAATATTAGGTTAAAGTATACATTATTATTTAAACCTTAATTTTAAGTTAATTTATCATGAACGGTTATAAGGGATTGGACTCAATCGTTAGAAGACTTAGTTATGAGGGTCTTAGTTCCGAGAGCATTAAAAAAGAGGTTAGTTCGTTGGGAAATCCTAATGATTTAATCTATGTAGGTACTGAAATTTGGAAGAATATATTTGATAGGGATTGGAAATGTAGTTCTGATACTATTTCATTCTTGAGAGATATTATTCATGAAGCAAATGAAAAGACAAAGGATTTGTCAACAAAAGACTATCTAACCGGATTATCTAATAGAAGGTGTTTAGACTTTGAATTAAAAAAACAACTTGCTTCGACTTATAGGAATCTTCGTAATCCTTTTTCGGTAATGATGTTTGATATAGACCGTTTTAAGGCGTTTAATGATACTTATGGTCATAATGCTGGAGATGTTGTTCTTAAAACCTTAAGTGGTGTTGTTTCAGAAAGTATTCGGGATTCGGATGTCGCATTTAGGTATGGAGGAGAAGAATTTTTTGTTTTGTTGCCTAACACCAAAAAGGCGGATGCATTGGATGTGGCGTATAGATTAAAGTCTCATACTGAAGATACAGAAGTGAATTTTGTAGATGGAAGAGGGAATAAACATAGAAAACCAGTAACTGTTAGTTCTGGCGTTATAGAAGTAAATCAGGAAAATCCTCTTTGGTTTCTGTATGGGGCTAGTGGGAAGCAGTTAATATCTGATTATGTTAATGATAACCCTAATTTTGAGGGGATGTTAAATAATTATTTCGGATGGTATTCTACGAATCATTCCCCTGTTCAAAGAGAGGAGTTAACAAGGGAAGAGATTAGAAAACGAGTAGGGATAATTGGAAATTTTGTTAAGTCTTATGTTGTAGAAAATAATTCTAATATTCGCGATATGTCTGTCGCACAATGTGCTACGAATTGGATTGTTAAGGAAGTTGACGGTCTTATGTATTATGCGAAAGCAAATGGTAGGAATCGTGTGGCTTATATTGGAGATGACGGTAAAAGGACTGTAGAAAAGTTAAAATAAATCTCATTTATCCTTTTTATTGAAAAACCAACCTTTCGTTTTTTCTAGAACATCTCCGTTTTCTATTGCAGTAATTCTTTTTTCTACTTCTTTAAATTCGGTTCTTAATAGTTTGATTTGTTCTTTGTAGTTTTCTATTTCATTTTTGAAGGAGGTTTTGATTTTGTCCTCAATTTTTGCTAAATCTTTCATTAATACAACTTCTTTTTGGATTGTTCTTACTTCAGACAGTGCAATTCTTAGGGAGGAAATTTTCTGTGTGAACTCGTTGACCTCTTGTCGGAATTCATCTCTGATTTTGTTGTCTTCTTTTTTTGCGTATTTGTATTGTTCGTCTTTGTTTTTGAGGTATCTTCGCATTGCGTTGATTGTTGTTTGCATTTCGTCGACATCTTTTCGAATTAGAACGAAAGAGGTTTTTATTTTTTGATTTATCTCTTTTAGTTTCTTTGCTAAAAATTTTTCTGGGGAAAGTTTGGTCATGTAATTATGAGTTTTGGGGAGATATAAGTTTTGTCGTGATTGGAGGATAATCTTTTGTTAGGATAAGTGTAGGGTGACTAATTTTCTTTATTAAATAAGAGTAGGGTAAATTATTTATCAATATATTGTATGTTCTTCTTTGTGTTTGTATTACATATTGTGCTCTAAATTAATTACCCTTGAGTAATCCTTTAAATTTTTTAATATATCCTCGGTAATGATAATATTTATAAACAAACTTTTTCTATAATCTTTATGAATTTCAGGAAATTTTCTAGTGTAACTTTTTTCTTGATGTTATTGATTGGTGTTTTGTCTACAGGGATTGTTAGTGCTTCTTTAGATACATTATGTGTTTCAGAAATTTGTGATGATCAGATTGATAACGATTTTGATGATCAGATTGATTGTGCTGATTCGGACTGTGGGCCGTGTATAACTGTTAGGGCTGATAAGGTGGTTTGTGATAGTGAATCTGATTTGCCTAATTGGGGTAGTGTTGCGGGTGTTCCTGCTATTATTTCTACTACTGCTGCTGATTATGTGGTTGCTAATCCTGATAATTGTGAGATTGAGAATTGGACTTTTCAATGGGGACGTAATGCAGGAAATCCAGGTAATAATTATGAGGGGATAACTAGCGGGTGGACCTCTTTTGCTTCTGGCACTCTTTTACCTATATATAATGCTGATGAAGGAACTCTTTGGTTTCGTGAAGAAATAGATTCTGCATATTTTCTTTTTAGTGGTGCAGATGACGATGATGTGACTGCTGAGTTTTATTGTGATGGTGATTCCTTTAAGTATGATAATTATGATTATATGAAGAGTTCTGAGATTAGTAATGATGTTACTCTTTATTGTGTTGGGTTTAATGCTTTAAGTAGTTGTGAGGAGAGGGTTGGACCTGTGACTTCTAACCTAGATGTTTCAAAGTATTCTGAGATTTGTCAAATTAAGATAGAGGCTATTGAAACAGATAGTTGTTCTAAGGTTGAGGAAGCGGAGTATTTTTTGGGTGGAGCGGAGTGTGATGTTGGAGGAACAGGGATTCCTTTAATGGCTAGGGATGGAGATTTTAATTCTTTGATAGAAGATGTTATTGGAACTTATATTTGGGTTAATGATGGTAGTTTAAATGTTCATGTTAGGGGAAAAGATATTGCAGGTAATTGGGGAGAGTGCCAGACCGTTCAGATTAATCTTGATTGTTTGCCTCCATTTTATCCTACCTGTGAAGAAGGAGATAACGATTTAGGAATTGCCTTGGATGGAGAATGTAATGCTTATGAGTTGTTAGTTTGTGGAAATGATACTACTTTAACTGCAAGTGTTTGTGATGATGAGTCGGCTATTCAGATGGCTGAGTATTTTATTGATGAAGATCATCCTTTAAATTGGCACGGTATTAATATGAGTGCTGTTGATGGAACTTATTTGGATGAGCGATGTGAGGATGTTGAGGCAGTTATTGATACAAGTAATTTGGCAGAAGGTACTCATTATGTACAAATGCATAGTAAGGATAGTCAGGAAAATTGGGGTAAGTTTGAGTTTTCTCCGATTGTTCCTTTTATCAGAGATACGACTGCTCCTAGAACTTTGAAGGTTTTGAATCCTGTTGATAGGGATGAGGTTGTTTGCTCTGGGAATGAGGCTAGTGAGACTGGTGAGACTTTGACTAATGGTTGTTATTATGTAAAACAAGGTACTACTATTAAACTTGATGCTAGAGATTTTAATCCTGATAATGATGCTGATGATATTGGATTAGGTGCTGGTTATAATAATTTGGTTGGAGAATATGCTGGGGACGTTGTGATTCATTATGTGGTTTATTGGAAGAATGAATCGAGTGATGCTTGGGTTGTGAATCAGAGTGGAGAGAGTGCAGTTGATGGCTCTGTTACTATTACTTTGTCTGAGGATTCTTATCATCTGATTGAGTATTGGGCTACAGATGGTTGTGAAAATAATATGGAATTTCATCATTTTGAATTGGATATTGTTGATACGGCTGCTCCTGCGACTACAAGTGAAATTCTCGGTCCTAGATATTATGACGATGCTACAGATAAGATGTATGTTGATGGTGTTACAGAAATTAAGCTTACTTGTGTTGATCCAGAACCTCATCCTGTAAATGATGTGATTACTTATTATAGGTATTATGTAGATGATGTAATGCAAGGCTGGATAATATATCAAGATCCATTTAGTTTTCCAGAAGAATCTCATCATATATTGGAATATTATTGCGTAGATGCTTTGAATAATGTGGAGGTAACTCATATTGAAGATTATTATGTTGATCATTCTAAACCTACTACAAGTATCAATTATGGAATCCCTCTTGTTAATGATTCTAGTGATAATTCTCCTAAGTGGATAACTTCTAATACTGAAATAGGCTTAAGTGCAACTGATAATTATGGATATGATCATGATTCTGGTGTTGATTTTACAAAATATAGAGTGACTAAGATGCAGAGTGATACACCCTGTGAGAGTGCACATAGTGGATGTAGTGAATATAGTGGAAGTGGAGAATGGAGTGAATCTTCTGAAAATGTTTCTTTTAAGATTGATGAAACTTCTTGTCATATGATTGAATTCTATTCGGTTGATATGGTTAATAAAACTGAGGAGATAAATAAGGATTGTGTTTTTGTAGATAATCAAGCACCTAAGACTGTGAAGACAGTTATTGGCAAGAAAGTTCTAATGGACGAAACTTGTAATTCTGAAACAGAAATTTGGGATTACTGGATTACTCAAAATACTGAAATAACTCTTAATTGTAATGATGTTCTTCCCCACCCTGTAGGAGATGTGACTTTATTCTGGAGATGGGGATTGGATGGTTCAAGTCCTGAATGGAATGAAGCGGATGGGAGTATGAGTTTGTTTCCGAAAGAAGATTGTTTACATAAGCTTGAGTGGTATTGCGTTGATGCTCTTGGAAACAGCGAGGGAAGCGCGGATGAACCGATTGTTGAGAGGGATAATGTAGATACGGAACCACCGGTAGTAAATAAATGGATACAAGTTAGAAAGTCTGATGAAGAACTTTTTGGAGGCAAAATTTATAGTGGCGAAGAACATCCTAATGAAGTGTATGTAAGGTCTGGAGATGAAATAAAATTCTGTGCGGATGTTTATGATATAAAAGAAACTTTGGACGATGGTGTTGGTGTTGATTGGGTTAAATTCAGACTTGTTGATTTATTAGAGGATGACAATTTGGATCCTAAATTAATTTGGGATGAAATAGAACAGGCTTATTGTGCAAGAAAAATTGCCAAAGTTGGAAGCCATTGTGGTAGTCTTGACGGTACTCTTGAAGATTGCGGATTATGGAGATATGAAGTAAGGGCAAAAGATTTACTTGGAAATAAAGGTCCTTGGACAAACGGCATTGAAATATTAATTGATAATGTTGCTCCTATTGGTGAAGTTTTGAATCCTCATTCAGGAAATTATTACCGGGATGGAATCTCTTTCCAGATTTATGCTCCTGCTGTTGACTTTGGAGGAGACTATTGTAGTCTATGGGGTCAAGAGCAAAATTGCCCTGCTTCGGGAGTTGACTATTGTGAATTATATGCAATAGATTATGCCTTTGAAGATATGGATCAAGATGAAATCAAAAATTGTTATTCTGATTTATGGACATACTTTATGCAAATAGGTGAGGAACCAACTATTGTTTATCTTGGAACAGTTCCTTATGAAAATGGGGTGTGCAAGGGATATGCAAGAATTCCAAAAGAAGGAGAAGAAGGATACGAAGAATTAACAGATACAGTTTTCTTAGGTATTAATTATGTGGATAAAGCAGGGAATCAAGGGCTTGAAGTTTTTGGACATCATTTACAATTAGCATTAAATCCTTGGTTTAGTCCTATAACTATGAATATAGATAATGAGGGGCCGATGGTTTCTATAACAGATAGTAATTTACCAGGTCCTGTGACGAGTGGTGGGGACGGTGATAATATTTTTATAGAAGCAGAGGTAATAGAATATGCTTCGGGCTTTGATGGATGTTGGGCGGAGATATATTATGAAAATGGGGATGAATTAGACGATTATGTTGGGGTTGCAGATATTATCGGAACTGAAGTGGAGTATAATTTATGTAGGATTAATGGGGCGGTTCCTGATGGATTAGAGTCTGGGAATTATCTTGTGAAGGTTAATGTAAGGGATGAGCTATTCAATATAGGAAGTGTGGTAATTCCAATGATTGTAGATAATACAAGACCTACAATGAGTGTTGTGAGTCCTCTTGAAGGTGAAGTTTATGGGGCACTATTACCTGTTTCATTGAATGTGGGGGATAGTCAATCGCCGATTGTAGATGAGACTGTTATGTTTAAGATTTCAGAGATACCTGCATTTGGAAATGCATATTGTATATTTGGAAATTGTGAAGACTCGGGATGGATTAGATTAACGAAACAAGAGAATGGATTATATGCAGATACAATCGATTTGAATGACTACGAGGTGTCAGGACAAGGAGGGAGATACGTGTTCGATGCCGTAGCTTGTGATAATCTTTATGTTGAGGAGTTGGATACTGATTTAGGATTTTCGCTTGGAAACTCGAGAACAGATACTCATTGCAGAATGATAAGCAAGCATGGCCAGGTTTTTGAAGAACCAAGACTTGAATGTAATGATGGGATAGACAATGAAGATGTAGGGGATGGACTAATTGATTATCTGAAGGATACAGGATGTTATTCTGTTGAAGATGATAATGAGGAAGCTGTTTGTGGAAATGATTATGAAGAAGATGGAGAAGAATGTGATGATGGGAATACTGAGGATGGTGATGGATGCTCTTCTGATTGTATTGTAGTAGTTGAGCAAGAGGCGAATTAAAATGAATCGTAAATTTTTTAGTCTTTTATTGGCAGTATTCTGTTTGATAAGTTTTGTTTCGGCTTGGGAGATATGTATCGATACGCGGGCTCCCGAGGCTCCCGAGGGACTTATTGTTTCGGGGAATGTTATATTGAGTTGGGATGTATCTGACGATGCTCCTGATTGCAGTGGTATCGAGTATTATAATATTTATCTTGATGGTGATTTGATTGGAAAGTCTTTTATTACAAGTTATTCTAGAAGTGAGTTGGCTGATGGAACCTATACTTTTGGCGTAAGTGCAGTTGACAAAGGTGGTAATGAGGGAGATAAAGCAACAGAAGATGTTGTTTTTCCACAGAGTTCTGATTATGATAACGAAGATGATAGTCCTGAGGTTCCTAGCAGTGGGGGAGGTTCTAGTGGAGGAAGTAGTTCAGGTGGCGGGTCTTCAAGTTCTTCAAGTGTGGAAAGTAATTCCTCTGAAGATGTTGGTAACAATAGTGAGGTTTATTATAATTATGAGGAAAATGGAATGAGTATTTCTGAATTGAATAGTGTAGAAGGTGATTCTGAAGAAAATTTCAAATCTAATAATTTTTTCTCAATGATAACCGGTGCAGTTACTGGAACTGTAGGTACTGCTGGAGGAATTGCAGTAAGTGCGTTTGTTCTTTTGGCTCTTGGAGGATTTGTATTTATCTTGGTTCGAAAGAAAAATGGTTCGAATAAAGGCAAGAAGAAAAAGAAAGATTAGGATATTTTTTATTAGTCATAGATTATAATTTTCTATAACCTTTCTTTTTTTTAATATTTCTAAAATGTCTTGTTTTTCTAGTGTTTTTTTGCTTTAATCCGGATATGTTGTTTAAGTTTGCAAACCAAATTATTTGCATCTTCAGATATGGTTTCATTAAAAAATTTCAGTGCTTCAGAGTTTACTCTTGTAATGCCATTTTTTTCCATCAATTTTAACGTAATGCTTTTTTTAATGATGTTTAATGTATCATCTTGTTTGTTTTAGTCATTTTCTGTTAATGAATTAAATTAGGGTTAGGATAGTTTTTTAATCAAATGTATTTGGTAAGGATCGTTATTCATTATTTCTGTAAATCCATTTCGTTTATGAAATTTTCTTGCGTTTTCCATAATAGGATAGGTATTGAAGAGGATTTGTTTGAACTTCTGTTCTTTTGCGAATTGGATTAATTGGTCCAATATTTTTTGTGCTATTCCTTTTCTACGATAATCTTCCATAATATATAATCGTTTTATTTTAACTTTCTTCTTAGTTAATTTCTTTAGGGCACCAATACCAACTATTTTATTACCAATAACAACAACTAGATAGTAAATGTAGTTTTTAGTTACATTAAATTCTTTTAATATTTTAAATTCTTCAGGGTCTCCATTGAACATTTCTTTGAGGATTTCAGAAACCATTTGGATGATTTCTTTTTTATCCTCTTTAGTATAGTTTCTAATTTCCATATTATTACTGTCACTTCCAAGTGATTAAACTTTATAAAGTTTTGTGTAATCTTCATCTTAGGATAAAGTTTAAAAAGGTTATTTTAAAATTTTGAGATTATAACTTTTTCTCGACGTAGATTTTCTGTTTGTCTATTTTATATTCTAGTTTTTTATAATATTCTCTAACGCCGACACCGGAGATTACTCGGAGGTACTTATAATTTTTTCTCTTTGCAATTTTTTCTGCTTCTCCCATTAATAATTTCCCCAGGCCTTTGTGTTGCCAGGAATTATTTGAGTTTTCACTTAGCTTTAGGGTTGGACCATAAACGTGAAGTTCTCGAACAGTGGCTGTTTTTTTGTCTAGACGAAGACGAAGAAGTCCGAATAAAATGTTGTCTTTGTTTATTGCTTCGATGAAAATTTCGGTTCCTCCAGACGCCTTATATTTTGTTGTTTTTAATTTTAAATCTAAATTAATATGTCTTTTATCTCTTAGTGCAAAACCAATTTCTCTGAATCTTATTTCTTTAACATTTACTTTATTTCTCCTAATTTCTTCTTCAATATCTTTTCTAAGGTCAATGTTTTTGATTCCAGCAATGAGATAGCTTGGAGGAATTTCTCGCATAACTCTCATAACTCTGCAATATCGAGGAGTTAGTTTTAACATCTGGATTATTAGTTTTGTAGCTTGGGATTTTGTGTATGGAATGTATTCTCCTCCAAAATATAAGTTCTCAATACCTGCACCTTTTAGAACTTGACAAGGATAGATTTTTATTTGGTCTGGTTTGAAGTCTTTAGAAGAAAATATCTTTTTGAACATTTTTATATCTTTTTTTGGATTAGTTCCAGGTATACCTGGCATAAGATGATAACCAATTTTGAAACCTGCTTTCTTCAGTCTAGTTGTGGCATCGATGACATCTTGGACTGTATGACCCCTATTTACTTTTTTATAGATTTTATCGTCGATGGCTTGGACTCCGAGTTCGACTCGTGTTGCTCCCCATTCTAGCATATCTTGGATATTTTTATCTGTGCAAATATCTGGACGAGTTTCTATACAAAGCGCTGTACATCTGTGTTTTGTTTTTTCGTTTATCTTTTTTGCTTCTGAAATAGTTTTGGAGTTTCTATTATTTAGTGCGTCATAGCATTTTTTGATGAAGTCAAATTGGAATTCCCTCGGGTAAGATAAAAATGTTCCACCCATAATAATCAGTTCGATTTTGTCTGTTGGGTGGCCCATTGCTTTGAAAGATTTTAGTCTGACTTTGACTTGTTTAATTGGATTGTAATTGCATTCTTTTGCTCTGAGAACTGCTGGGCTTTCAGGAGTGTAAGATTGTGGGGCGTTTAGTGATGGACAATAAAGGCAGGTTCCGTGGTCACATTTTCTTGGAGGGAGCATAACAGCTAGAGGAGCAACACCAGAAATTGTCTTTGTTGGTTTACGTTGTGGTTTCATAAAAAGGAAAGTGATTTAAGGTTTAAATGTTTGAGGGTTTTATGGAACAGAAGAAAGTTTGGGATACAATTGCCCCTTTATGGAATACACAGAAGATTAAACCTAGTTTCGAAGTTGAAGAATTTTTAAGAAAAAAGCAAGGAAAGATTCTTGATTTGGGTTGTGGAAGTGGGAGAAATTTTCAATCTTTTCCTAAAGATTCACAAGTTTATGCCGTTGATTTTTCGAATGAAATGTTGAAGTTTGCTAAGAAGAAAGCTGAAGGTCTTGGATTAAGAATTGAGGTGTTTCAATCAGATTCTAATAAAATTCCTATAGAAGATAATTTTTTCGATAGTGGAATTTGTATCGCAGTTCTTCATTGTGTTCCGACGGAGAAAGCTAGACAGATAATGATTAATGAATTGTATAGGGTGTTGAAGCCTGGAGCTGAGGCATTGATTATGGTCTGGTCTAAGAATTCTCCGAGGCTGAAGAATAAACCTAAAGAGAGTTTTGTTCCGTGGACATCTGCAGGTGTTGAAAAAAGATATACTTATATTTATGATAAAAATGAAATTGAGCAAGAAGTTAATAAAGCTGGTTTTGAGATTATTAGTTCTCGAGAGGGCAGAAATATTAGTTTAATTGTTAAGAAGATTATTTCTTAGGCTGCATCATACCTATAAGATTTCCTTGACTGAAAGAAATTTGTTCACCAGTTATTGCATCAAGTTTTATTCTAATAGATCCAAGGAAATTATCCATACAAGTCAGATTCCAAATATTTTTCTGAAGAATTGCAATGATTCTAGTCGGAATCATTTTAGAGTTGTTTTTAATAATTATTTCTTTTGATAGTTTTTCTAGGTCGTCAATGTCAACTTTTATCATCGTTGTTTGAGGCAACATTTCTTTTATTTCATCTTCGTAAATTTTTGGTTTTTCAAAAGGATATTCGAATGAAGCCATTTTATTTTGTTTAGATAGAAAAAAGTCAAGTTGTATTTTTTCACTTTTTGATTCTAGGTCCAAGACTAAAAAACCTGCCGAGAAAAATGTTGAAGGATTCTCCTCTTTAAATTTCCTATAAGTTTCAGTTTCTTTCAATTCATCTATTAGTTCTGAAATTTTCATTTAAAAATTAGTTTAGTGGGCTTTAAGACTTTAACTGATAAGTCTAGATATGATTAATATTTCGAAAATCCCGACTATAAGAAGAGTGTATGCAGCAAGGACATATCTTTGTTTAATGTCGACCATTACTTTTGGTGCGTCGTTGTCCCAGAATAGATGGCCTTGGCTCATCTCGATTTTTAATTCAGAGATTTTTAACTCGTCTAAAGATAAAATTTGTGTGAAGAAAGCAATACTTATGAGCAGGGTTACGATAGCCTGAAAAAATAAAATAACTTTCATCCACCTCATAAGGATATTAAACTAGAATAGTTTATAAGTTTTTCTTTAAGTTTGGCTCTGTTGAAAAAGTCCTCAGGGAAAAATTACTTAATCCCTGAAGACCTTGTAATACTGAGAGGTATTACATGAAAAAAGAAGTGAAAATTCTTAAAAAGCTTAACGGCTTGCTAAAACAACTTTCTTGCCCGCATTAT
>JBDROH010000021.1:0-37843 GCA_043810285.1 archaeon | reverse complement strand
GGTGGTATTGGCGGTGGAGCAACAACAGGAATGGAATGCTGGAAGTATGATGGAAACGAATCAAGCTGTACTAATAGTTCACTAATAAATATGACTTGTGCATGGATGCCCGAATATAGACCGTTCTGTGAGCCAGACTGGAGTGCTGACTGTTGGAAATATTATGATAATACTACTGCTGATGCAAATGGATATGTGTGTGGAAATGTTTCCGGATGTTATTGGAACGGAAATTGGTGTTCTAATGTGTTTGATGAATGTTGGAATAATCAGTATTACTCTAATGATACTGATGGAAATATTAGTTCGAATAGTGCTGTTGCTTGTAATGCTAATCCTAATTGTAATTGGACAATGGGATGGGGAGATATGGTGACTAATGGTTGGTGTGAGCCGAATTGTTTTGCTGCGGCGGATTCTGATAGTTGTTCTGGAAGTTGTAGATGGATGAATGGATTCTGTAATTCTCCTGGGATGCAAAAAATGTTTGGTGGAATGGAAATGGGTGCGCCTGTAATGATTGCTACAGATAGTATGGGCGACTCTAATGACAGATACCAATATACTGATTTAATGGGAGTAGGAATGAAAGATATGGATGGTAGTTTTGGATTTGCTTCTGGAATGGCTAGTTTTGTAGATGCAGGAATTTGTAATGGTGAGAAGATTGGATTTGGCATGGGCAATAATTTTGGGCAGGGAAATAAAACGGTCAAATATTATGTTTATTTGGATACAAATGGGAATACTACAGGTGGTTGTAAGTTAAGCCATAATTCTTCAGCACTTGGATATGAGTTTTTCTTTAAGTATATTTCGACATACAATTCTACACTAGGTAAAGCAACGGAGACGTTTACTGCACAGAAATGTAGTGCTAACGTCTGGGTTACTGCAGATATTAGCTTGAGTGCGTGGAAAGAAAAAATGTGCGGAGAGGTTCAGGGACCTATGATTGCGGTTGAAAAGGCGGCTTTAGAGAAGTTCCCAGTATTGTATAATTCGGATGCAGATATGAGGATTTTTGTTGCTTCGGCAAGTGCAAATAATAATGCGACTTCACCTTCAGATACAGCTGGTCCGGGATGGGTGACTCCTGGAGCTGTCGATTTCCCAATAAATGGATTCTTTGAACTTGGAGCGAATGGTGCTACATTTGAAAAGTTTTTATTGGGAGGAGGATTTGTGCAGTATGAAGATTGTTTTAATGGTGTTGATGATAACAATGATGATTTGATTGATTGTGCAGATTGGAATTGTGAGTTTGCTCCTCATTGTTCTGCGTCGGATAGAGCTACAGATACGTCTATGCCTGTTATTAGCGGTGTAAAGGTGGAGGAATATACTGATGCGGCATTGGTTATGTATAATACTAATAAGCCTACGAATGGAACTTTGATCTTTTATGGTAATGATTCTACTTGCTCGACAGTGAATATAACTATCAATGATACAGGGATTGATGTAGCTAGTGTGCGAGCTCAGAAGTTGTGGCATCATGCTAAGATATATAATGATGAAGGAGTTCATTCTCTTAGTTATAATTTGACTAATGATACAGTTTATTATTATAGGTTGAATGTATGTGATTCTGCGGGTAAGTGCAGTGTGAGTGCTTGTACTTCTTTTAGGACTGCAGAGAGTTCATCGAAGTGCGGTTATTGTAATTTTGTGACGATAATTTCTCCTCCGACTGGATGGAAGGTTAGTTATGATTTGAATACTGATGGGACTTATGAACATGTTCAGGGGCAGATGTGTGGACCTAGTGCTGGAATGAAGACAAGTTATGTTACGGGTAGAAAAGCAAATGTTAAGTTGAACAGCACAGATGGTGCCGAGATGTTGTTCTTGAATGTTACATTGACAAAGACAGGTTTGACGAGAGATACTAGAACGATAAGTACTGCTGGCGATTTGATATATGATGATACTTCATTGACAGATAGTTCCGGAGGTGCTTTGGGGATGGTGGGTATGACGACTACTACAAGAGATAAGATAATTAATAATCTACATCCAGAAGTTTGTCAGATTAAAATGCCAAGTGATGATTGTAGCGTGTTATATCATTGTGATAATAATGGAGATAATTGTGTCGATATAACGAGTTCTACTACGAGAACGCCGAGCGGGACTTCATGTTTATGGACGATTCCTTATTGTGAATTTTAAAATGGAAAGAACAAAAAGACAGATAGTTTGTGGAAGTGTGGTAGTTTTAACTTTGTTATTAGTTTATTCTTGTTCTTTTGTCTTGGCTGGTTTTGTAGATGGATTGCCTGCTACGACAGTTATTACACCTCCTCCTTCTACAGATGGTTCGTCAGGTGGCGGCGGTGGCGGTACTGTCGAGAATGTTACCAATGCTACAAGTAATGAAACTGTGGTTTCTGATGAGATAGTTGATGGTGAGGATGCTTCGGAGACTAGTGGTAGTGGCGATAGTATTGGAGAAGAGATAATGGATATTATAAGTGATGCTAAAAAATCTTGGGTATGGGTTGGAGTTACATTGATTCTTCTTGTAGCAGTTATTGGGACAGTTGTTTATTTTAAGAAGAAGAAATAAATTTATTAATTTAAATACTATTTTTTAAAATTAGCGTCGGTAGTTTATTTAAAAAGTTTAGATAGTTTTAAAAAGATTAAATTGTTTGGATTGTTAATGTAATTCGAAAGTTTATATTTTCGTTTTATTGGATAAAGATGGTGAAAAGGTCAGCATTATTTTTAATTGTAATGTTAGTTTTAGTTGTATCTGTTTTTTTTGTCTTAGCGGATTTTGTGGATGATGGAAGTGCTGTTCAGAATGTTACTGATTGTGGAGTTCTGAATACTTCTTATGCCGTTTATACTTTGAATCAGTCGATTGATTCTGGGGCAGATGGAGATTGTATTTTAATTGCTAATGATAGTATTATTCTTGATTGTGCAGGCTATAACATTACTTATTATGGAAATTCGTCGGGAGGAAATGGAATTTTTGTTTTTGATGAGGGTACAGAGGCAGGTTATACTAATGTTACAATTAGAAATTGTATTGTAATTCAAAATGAGTCTTCAGGAATTAATAGTAGTAGTGCGATTTTTTTCGGGATTAATTCTACCAATGCGACGGTTTATAATAATACTATGATAACTTATGGAAATGAGTCTTATGGAGTTTATTTTAATAATGGTTCAGTTAATGCTAATGTTAGTTTGAATAATGCTACAACTTCAGGGAATGAGTCACATGGAATTTTTTTAGGGATAAATGGAACTAATTCTAATATAGATAGCAATATAGTTACTACCTCTGGCGATGATGCTTCTGGAATTATGATGGCAGATAATTCTTCTGGTTTAGTTTATAATAATACAATTTTAACTTCAGGAGATCTAAGTTCAATGGATGCTATGGGGGGAATTTTTTTAGAGACTGGAACTGCAGATATAAATGTTAGTTCAAATAATATAACAATGTCGGGTTATAATAATGCAGGAATTTGGGTTTGGAGTTGTTCTAATCACTCTGTTGAAAATAATGTAATAACCGCGTCGGGAGAATGGGGTGATGGAATTTATTTGGCAGATATTCAAGGAATAAACGTTACCTCTAATACGATAACTATCACTGGAGAATTAGGCGACGGAATTCATTCAGTTAATTCTGAAACTGCATTACTTTTTTATGATAATTATGTAACAACCTCTGGAAATTATTCTTATGGCTTTGATTTTAATCAAGATTCCAATAGCAACGTTTCTTCAAATAATGTAACAACCGCAGGCAATGAGTCTTACGGAATTTATTTTTATGAATCTCATAATTCCACCATAACCAATAATATAGTTAAAACTGGGGAAGCAGATTCGTATATTCTCTATCTTTGGACTGCCTCAGGTCATAGTTTTTATAATAATATTTTTAATACGTCTACAAGCGGTTCTGGTGTATTTATCAACGATAGCGATTTAAATTATTTTAACACGACAAATACTACTTTGACGAATATTGTTGGTCAAGCTTATATTGGGGGAAATTTTTGGACAAATGTTAATGGAAGTGGGTATAGCGATATTTGTATAAATTTAGATGATGATTATTTTTGTGATTCTGCTTATGTTGTGATGACGGAGGAGAACCATACAGATTATCTTCCTCTTGCTGATCATGTTAGTGTGGCTTCGGCATGTGCGACATTGAATATTGCAAGTAGGTATTATGTTTTAAACCAGAGTATTGAAGTTAATGGGACTTGTTTTAACATCACAGCTAATAATATCACTCTTGATTTCGCAGGATTTAATGTAACAGGGAATGCTAGTGGGTATGGGATTAATATTAGTGGATATAATGACACTTCGGTTTTGAATGGGTCCATCTATAATTTCTCGAATGGAATTTATATTTCTTCGAGTTCTAGGAATATATTTACTGATATTAATATAAATGGCTCTCAACAAGACGCAATTCTTTTAACAGGAGCAATTTCAGATAATAATAATTTCACAAGAGTGGTTGTTACAAATACAAATTCGTCTTATCACGATGTTAATTTTTCTACAGCAGGGATTGATGGAATATGGATTGAGGGCATTGAATTTGCTAATTATTCATTTGCAGGAGTAGGAGGATTAGTTAATTTTAAAGAGCCAGGTTTTGGAGAGATTGTATTTTTAGAAGCAATTAATGGGAGTGGAATTAGTCTTAAGGACGACGTTGACGTTGAAGATGAATGGGTGTTTATTAATTCTTCTAGTAATTCTGGACTGAATAAAAGTGCAAATATCTCGTTTTATAGTGTGAGTTATACGGACCCTAAGCCCCAGTATAGTATTGATAATAGCACCTGGGTAAATTGCACTACAAGTACTAGTCCTGCTTGTGTTGAGTTCAGTTTTACTACTGGAGGCACTTTTAAATTTAATGTGACTTATCCTATTTATTTCAAAATTATTGAGGCCTATAGTGCTCCAGCAGATACTAGTGATGATGGTAGTAGTTCTTCAGGTGGAGGCGGAGACCCCCTGTATCAGCCTACAGAGGAAAAACTTATTGAAGGTTATACGTTGGTTCTTCGGAAGGATTATAAGGTTAAATTTAAAGTAGGTAATGAAAGTCATGTTCTTAATGTTGATTCTATCGAGAGTGATAGAGTTAAAATAACTATTAGTTCTGAACCTCAGACGAAGACGCTTTTTGTTGGGGATGAAGTGAAATTTGAGATTGATGGAGATGGAGTTTATGATTTTTCAGTTAAATTAGAATCCATAGGAGGCAATAGTGCTAAGTTACTAATGAAGAAGATTTCTGAGGGAAATGAGAGTGTAGAAGTAGGAGAGGAAGATTCCTTAGCCGAGGATAATAGTTCTGGAGAGGTTAGTGGAGCTGATTTTGTAAATGCTATAGGTGGAGGCGGAACATTTTGGATATGGTTGAGTGTAATCGTTATTGTTTTAGTTGCAGTTATTGGAATAATTTATTTTAAATTAAGGAATGAGTAATTTTATTAAGTTTATATTTTTGGGATTATTATGTCAAATAAGAAATCTGCCGAGTTTAATTTTTATGAAGCTGCATTAGTGAAACGAACGGAATTATTTAAGAATTGTACCAATATTGTCGTCGGGAAGGGGAACATTAATGCGGATATTCTGTTTGTAGGTGAGGCAGCAGGAAGAAACGAGGATGAACAGGGGATTCCATTTGTCGGGGCTGCGGGGAAGAATTTGGATAAGTTGTTGGCTAGTGTGGGGTTGAGCTTGGAGGACGTTTATATCGCGAATATTTTAAAGTGTCGACCTCCTGAGAATCGTGACCCGTTGCCCGATGAGATTAGGGCACATGCGCCTTGGTTGTTGAAGCAGATTAGGGAGATTAAACCGAAGGTTGTTTGTTCTTTGGGAAATTATGCGACGAAGTTTTTTTTGGCATTGGGGAATGTGGATTTGATGGGTGAGCAACCTGGGATTACGCAAGTACATGGAAAGGTTAGAGAGATTGAGATGGAAGGCCTTCGATTTAAATTAATTCCAT
The DNA here is from genome assembly GCA_043810285.1 of archaeon. Taxonomy (GTDB): domain Archaea; phylum Nanobdellota; class Nanobdellia; order Pacearchaeales; family GW2011-AR1; genus JAGVXH01. The sequence goes on along the minus strand of JBDROH010000021.1, from coordinate 31,818 downwards.
TGTTTCATCCTGCGGCTATAATATACAATCGAACGAAGTTGACCCCCTTATGGGAAGCGGATATGGAGATTGTTAAGAAGGAATGTTGTTAGGAGATAAATTTATATCCTAATTGGAATATTTATTCTTATGAAAATTAATGAGGAATTAATTGAGGAAATTAAGAAACTTAAAGAGGAGCGGAATGCTTTAATTTTGGTACATAATTATCAGAGTTCTGAAATTTATGAGGTTGCGGATTATATTGGGGATTCACTTGGGTTAAGTAGGAAGGCTGCGGAGACGAGTAAAGACGTTATTGTTTTTTGTGGGGTAAAGTTTATGGCGGAGACTGCGAAGATTCTTAGTCCAGATAAAACTGTTTTGCTTCCTGTTTTTGATGCTGGATGCCCTATGGCAGATATGATAACTGAGGAAGAATTGAGGGAATTTAAAAAACAACATCCAGGTGCTGCTGTTGTGGCATATGTGAATACTAATGCAGGGGTGAAGATGGAGGCAGACGTATGTTGCACTTCTGGAAATGCTGTTGCACTTGTTAATAATATGAAGGAAGATACAATTTTGTTTGTGCCCGATAAGAATCTTGGAGATTATATTCAAAGTAAAACAAATAAAAAGGTTATTTCATGGGGGGGGGAATTGCTATGTTCATAGTAAGATATTAGAGGAGAAAGCTAGATTAGCAAAGGAGCAGAATCCTAATTCAATATTTATTGCGCATCCTGAATGTTCTCAGCAGGTTTTGAAGTATGCTGACGAGGTGTGTTCAACAGAAAAGATGGTTGAGATAGCTAAGGCAAATAATGGCAAACATATTATTTTGGCGACAGAGGAGGGTATGATTAATAGGTTAGAGCGGGAGAATTCTAATAATAAATATTCTACAATTGGAGGGATGTGTTTTAATATGAAGAAGACTACTTTACAAAAGGTTTATGATGCACTTAAGAAAAACCAATATGAGGTAAATATTCCCGAAGAGATAAGTGTTAAAGCTAAAATTGCATTGGATAAAATGATAGCTATTGGATAGATGGCCTCTGAAAGAGTTGAAATAAAGGGAGGGATTGGAAGGTGGGCGATTCACCTTCGTTTAAATGGGGCGGATCTCGGTGGTGCGTCGCGGATTTGAGAAAAATTGTAGTGGGTTGTTTCTGTTTTAGATTTACATTTTTTACAAATCTCTTGGAGTGTGTATGTTTTGCATTTTCGACATTTTTTTAGGTTCATTATCTAAGGCACCAAGGTTCCTTGGATGTATCCTCCTTTAAATTAGTCGATTTCATCGTATTTATTTTTCTTCAGTTATGAAGAATTCACAGTTATTTTTCTTCGCTCTTTTTTCAAATTCTTCAAGAATTTCAGTCATCTTATTTTTTCCATATTTGAAATCCTCAACTAAGAGTTTAAGTTTAAATTGCCCTGCGGTGATATAGGTGATGGATAAGTTTTTATTATCTATCTCAAAAATTTCTTTTATCCTTTTTATTCCGTCATCTTCAAGACATTTTATTTGAATGTTTTGTTTTAATTCTAGATTTACTTTTTTCTTTTCAGTAAGTTTTTTTATTGATTCTTGTTTTATTTTTGGAATATATTTTGTTATTAGGTTTTCGTCATTTTTTGTAGCGTCGATAAATTCTGCGAGAGTCGTAAAATCTTCAAGAATTTTTTCGTTTATTTTTTCTAAGTCTTTTCCTAAGATTTGTTTGAATGCGACATTTATTGCTTGTTCTTGTTTGAATTTTTGCATTACTTCTTTTTTCTCTTTGGAGTTTACTCTCCGAAGAGATAGATGGATGTTATCGCCTAAAATTTCTAGAATCTTGCAGACGATTTGTTTGTTCGGAACGACATATTGTCGCATAAATTTTATTCTTCCTGGTGCGATTTCGGAAGAAATGATTGTTCCTTGTTTTCCATCCGGTAGTCTCACAAATGTGCTTGTGTTTGTTACTTTTTCTACCTTACATAATACTAAATCGTTTTCTTTCATAGAATTTTGAATAAATCTAGTTATTTAAATTTATACTAGTTTTGAATAGTCTTATAAAATTTCTTCAATTCTCGAACGGATTTTCGCCTTTCCGCTAGAGGGTAATGCTAGAATAGTATTGCATTCGAGGCATCTAACTTTTGTAGAGGCTTTTCCAAATATAACTTGAGATGCTTTACATTTTGAGCATTTTACTTTGATAAATTTTCCTTCCATAAAATAAGGTATTAAATTTGGTTTTTAAATGTTAGGATTAACATTTAAAAACTGGAGTTTTTACCCAGTAGGTGATCTGCTGATCTAAACATTTGGGTTGAGTTAAATTTTTATGATTTCTATTTCTAAGGTTTTTTTTAATGCTTCAATAAATTCTAATTCTTTTGATTTTTCAATTAAGCAACCGGCGGCAAAATGATGTCCTCCAACTTCTGCCATTGTTTGAGGGTGGTTGTCTTTGAAAGATATTACAGTTCTTTCCAACATTTCTTTTAAATTTCTTCCTTCGTGTCCAACGATTCGTGCTGAAACTTTTATTTTGTCCTTATTATATGCCATCCCTATGAGGATTGTTCCTTCATCATAAACTGAGGATGAGGAGAGCATTGAGCAGATTGTTCCAACTATTACATCTTTTATTTGGTCTTTAGCGTTTAATATTATGAAACCTTTTCCTTTTATCTTATCCATTTTTTCAGCTACTTTTAATCCAGAGACAAGTTCTTGTTTATACTTTGTATAAATTTCTAGGGCTCGAGATTTTGCATTTTCGTTTTCTAGACAGTATGCAATGGCAGTGTCGCTGTGACCGAGTCGTGAACACGCATTGATTAAAACGGAGATTTCTCGGACGTCTTCTTTTGTGTTGAAAAATTTTAAGATGTAGAGGTTTCCGATTATATCGTCGATTTTGTTGTGTTGAGCTCGTCTAATCATAACTGCAGTTATTAGTTTTGACATTTCGTCTTCAGTTAAGTTAAGTAAATTTTTTTCATTGTCAATTCCAGTTTCTCTTAAAATGTTTTGAACTCCCGCCCGGTTTCCTGTAACTCCTGGGATGTATGGTGAAGTGGACCACTCTAGTGCTCTGCTCAACGGTCTTGTCGCAGGGTATAGTATAAGGCCTTTTTTTATCGTTAAGTCTGTTGCGTCGTTTATAATTTGTTGATTTATCTTCGAGAGATTTGATTCGTGTCGGTCACCAATCATTCCAATAATTGCTAGAGGGGCAAGGTTTTGATTATTTGATGAGATTGCTTTAGCGAAGAGGTAGCAGAGTCCAGCTCCCGTGCATTCGTTATCTTTAGGTTTATCTGTGAGGTGAGGATTGATAATTTTTATGTTGTTATTTAATTCATTGGCATGGATTTCGTGATGGTCTATTATGAAGATTGGTCCTTTTAATTTTTGAAAATATTTGAGGCTTCCTGAAGCTAAGTCGCTAAAGAGGATTATTTCTTTTGGTTGTCGTAATAACTCTTTTTTGATTATATCTTCTTCTAAGCCTTTGTGAATTTTGATTGTGAATTTTTTATCGAGCCGTTTTAATGTTTTTGCAAGAATTGATGCGGAGGTTATTCCGTCGGCGTCATAATGGCTTATAATTCTTATAGGTTTGTTCTTTGAAATTTCACGAAATTCTTTTGTAAACTGTTCAATCCCCTTTAACATGAGGTATCGAGTTTAGATTTGCTTAAAAATGTTTAGGTGATTTATAGAATACTTTTAATTTCGTGCGGAAATACCAAAATATTTTTGAGTGATATTCAATCTTGACTGTGCTTTTTGTAATTTATGTTTTGCACTTCTGTCAGTAATGTTTGATTTTAGGTGTTCTTTCAGAGTCTCAACTTTCTTTCTTGCATTTTCGAGGTCTTCATTTGTTTTAATTCCCACTTCTTTTAAATATGCTTTTAATTTTTTACCGAAGACTTTTGTTGTAGGAATCCCATATTGGTCTCGAAGAATTAGTCCAACTTTTGAGGGAGAATGTTTTTCTGCAAGCTCTGCTATAATCTTTTTCAATTCAGGTTCTTTCATTTTTATCCAAGTTGGTTTTTCTAGGTTTGTCATATTTATTGGTGTAAATAATGGTTTTTAAAGTTTTATAATGGCTCAAATTGCTCGTCGAACCACAGGTTCTCATCCTAGATAGTCCCGCCAGGATTCTATTCGCACTTCACTCTTTTGTTAATAAAATATTTAGTCAAAAGAGCAAAGATGCTCACTTGGGTCGACCCAGTTTCGATATAGCCCCGCCAGTGCTCGCAATTTGCATCTCGTAAATATCTTATCTTAATTTAATTTTACTCGAAGCGAATTGCTCGTCGAACCACAGGTTCTTATCCTGGAATAGCCCCGCCAGGATTCGAACCTGGGTCCCAGGCTTCAAAGGCCTAGATCCTTGACCGCTAGACTACGGGACTAATAATGTTGAGATAGTTAGTGGATTTTTAAGTTTAATGTTTGTATCTTCCGCGTTTTTCTACTATGTTTAATCGTTCTAGGATTTTGTTTGAATCTTTGTGTTTGTATCCTTTTGTGAAATTTTCGAATAGTTCTTTAGGGTTTTGGAAGTGTTTTGCTTCGAGGGCTTGTTTGATTAGGTGAAGGTCGACTGCTTTGTCTTCGATTTTTGTTGAGATGAATCCCAGGCCGAAGTCGATTAGGAATATTTTATTTTTAGAGAGGATTGTGTTTGAGGTAGTGAGGTCGCCGTGGATGATGTTGTTTTCGTGGAGGATTGCGACCTGTTCTCCGAGTTGTTGCATTATTTGGAATTGTTTTTTTTCGGGGTAGGAGTTTAGGGTTTCGGAAAGACGGTCGCCAGGGAGGTATTCTATTTCGATGTTGAACTTGTCGGTGTTTAGAACTTTTGGGATGTTGGCTTTAATTGATAGGGCTTTAGATAGGATTTTGGATTCGGAACGAGTTCGGCGTGTTCGGATTTGTTTGTCGAGTTGTGGATGACGATAGGTTTTTGGGATTCTTTGTTTGGAGATTATATTTTTGTCGCCGACTTGTTCGGAGGAAGAAGGTGTAACTAAATAGATTTTTGCTTCGGCGCCTTGGGAGATTAGTTTGGTTTTCATTCTGAAAATTTCCTAATAATTATAGCAACGCTTACAAATATTATTGCTAAGAACCATTCGATAAGGGTCATATTTCTTCCACTTCCAATAACTGCACCTGCAGCGGCAGCAGTGAATATAATAATTATTCCGGAAGTTGTTTCTAATGCAATTTTAAAAATAGATAATTTCTTTCCCATTTTACAACTTAACTTTCCCTCTAAACTTCTTTGCCATTTTCTGTATCATTTTTTGGTCAATCTTTCCTTCGGCTAAACCTGTTTGCATTCCCATCATTTCTTTGAGCATTTTGTATTGTTTCAATAATTCTCGGATTTCCGTCGTAGTTGTTCCTGAACCTTTTGCGATTCGTTGGATTCGGGTTGTCTGTTTTTCTAGGACTTCGGGGTTTTCGATTTCTTCTTCTGTCATTGAAGAGATGGAGTTTTTCCAGTGTTTCATTTTGGATTCTTGTTTTGCGAGGACATCTTTCGGGACTTTCGCGGCGGACATTCCCGGAATCATTCCGATTAGTTTGTCCATGCTTCCCATTTTGTTCATTTGTTCGAGTTGGGAGTAGAGGTCGAGTAGTGTGAATTTTCCTTCTTGTAGTCGTTCTTCGATTCGTTTTGCTTGTTTTTCGTCGGTGGCGGATTTGACGTGTTCAAGGAGTGCTTGTAGGTTGCCCATTCCTAGGAGTCTTTGGATGAATGATTCTGGGTTGAAGGTTTCGATTTCGTGAATTTGTTCTCCTACTCCGATGAAGAAGACAGGGGCATTTGTTTCTGCGCAAGCGGTTAGGGCGCCTCCACCCTTTGAGGTTCCGTCCATTCTTGTTATGATAACTCCGTCGATTGAAAGTGCTTTTTGGAATTCGTCGGCCTGGGTTTTTGCGGTTTGACCGACGTCCGCAGGCATGACTAAAATTCTATAATCTGGTTTTAATTTCTTGTCTAACTTTTCTATTTCTTTGATGAGTTCTTTGTTAAGTCCGTCTCGTCCGGCAGTATCGATTAAAACGAGGTTGTATTTTTCTAAATCTTTTTTGTATTGTTCTATAATTTTTATTGGGTCTTTTTCTTTTTTATCTATGAATGCAGGAAGGTTTGTTTTTTTTGCTAACTGTTCTAGCTGGTCCATTGCGGCGGGTCGTTGGGTATCAAGTCCTAGAAGGGCGACTTTTCTTCCCCGTTTAGCGTAGTAGAATCCGAGCTTTGCGATTGTCGTGGTTTTACCAGCACCATAAAGTCCGAGGAACATGAGGCTTGCTTTTTTTGGAAGCTTGAGTTCCTTTCTTTCTCCTAAGAGTAATGTAATTTCATCGTGGATAAGTTTGACTAGCTGTTCTTTTTTGTCAATACCTTTGATGGTTTCATCATAGGCGAGTTTCTTTATTTTTTGAGAAAGTGCAAAGACCAATTCGATATTTACGTCTGCTTCGATTAATGCTTTTTGGATATCTTTTATGATTCCATCTACGAGTTTTTTATCTACAAAGATTGCGTTTGAAATCTTTTTTATTCCAGACTTTAAAGCGGAACCTAGTTTGCCTAATACCATATTTTATGGTGGAAAATAGAGGTTATTAAATTTTGGGTTTGGAAGTTTACAATCCCAGTTTCTCAATCATTTTCTTTTTATCGAAAATTTCTAAGTCGTCATATTTTTGTCCAGTTCCTAAAAAGAGAATTGGTTTTCCTGTGGCTTGGGATACAGAAATCGCGGTTCCACCTTTTTCATCGATGTCAGATTTGGATAGGATAATTCCGGTTAGTCCGATTGTTTCATTAAAGGCTTTTGCTTGCTCGGTTGCGTCGTTGCCGGTAATAGATTCTCCTAAAAATATTTTCATATCAGGTTTGGTTACTCTTACGATTTTTTCAATTTCTTTCATTAGTGTGTCTTTGTTCTGCATTCGGCCGGCGGTATCGATTAAGACAACATTGATTTTATTCTTTTTTGCGTGCGTGATTGCGTCGAAGCCGACAGACGCTGGGTCGGAACCATAGTCTTTTTTTGTCAGATGAATTTTGAGTTTATCGGCATGTTGTTGAATTTGTTCGATTGAAGCTGCACGAAAAGTGTCGGCGGCGGCCAGAGAAACAGATAATTTATTTTTTTGTAGATAGTTTGCTATTTTTGCGATTGCTGTGGTTTTACCTGCACCATTGATTCCTGCAAAAACTATCACAAACGGCGATTTTACTTCTAGCGAATCTTTGATTGTTTTAATAAAATTTGAGGGGTTGATAAGAATGGATTCAATTGAATTTTTTAGTTCTTTTGCGAGATCAACGTCTTTGAAATTTTTTCCAATTAGTTTTTCAGCTAGAGAATTTTTAATGGATGTTACAGATTCGTAAGCTACGTTATTTTGTAGGAGAATCAGTTCAAGTTCTTCAAAGAGTTCTTCGAATTTTTCTTCGGTTAATTTTTTTTGGAATTTCATGAAGAATCCCTTTTCCTCAATTGGGGCATTGATGGTTTCTTCAACAGATTGTTCCAATTCGTCTTTTTGTTTTTCTAGAGATTTTGTTTTTCTAATATTCTTTTTTTTTGGAACAGGAGAGGTTTCTTTTTCTTTATCTTCAGACTCAACTATCTTTTCCTTATTCTTAGTTACCCATTTCTTGAGTTTTTCTTTTAGTGCGCCAAACATGTTTTTTTTTAGGAAAATTAATATTATAAATCCTCTGAATAGAGTATAACAATTGTTTTAAACTAGTCGGGATTTTATTATCTATGATAACATTTAGTGATATTTATGAGGCTATGCGGAAGGAGAAATATTCGGAGCAATTGCAACTTTTGTCGAAGAAGTTTCTTGTAGATGCTGCAGAGTATTTTCGTGAGAAAAAGGAATTTCTGAGTAAGGAGGAGGATTTGTTTTCTGATATGGCGATTAAGAATAAGAAGAAGTTGGAGAATGCGCTTTCGAGTTTTAGGGATTTGTTGAGGATTCGGAAGAAGAAAATTTTGAATTTGTCTTTTGTAGCGTCGGAGGTAGGGATTAGTAAGAAGGATTTTGAGAATTTGTTGAGTTTTGAGAAGGATTTGTTTGAAGAGGTTGTGAAGAGTCTTGAACGGGCAGAGGAGAATATGAACGCAGAGATGAGTGGAACACAGAAAGATGAATTGAAGCATAATCTTGTTAGATTTTTAGAAGATGTTCCAGAGTTTTTAGATTTTGAAGGTGGGGAAGTAGGACCTTTTGAGAAGGGAGAGATTGCTAATTTGGAGAATGAGATAGTCGAGATTCTTGAAAAAGATAAGCGGGTTGAAGTTATTGATGATGATTAAATGTTATAAATTTTGCTTTGAATAAGAAGTGTTGTCCAGAGGGTTGTTGTTACAAAGGTTATTATTGTTGAGAATATTAGGTTGAGTGTGAGATATGTCAAAGCTAGTACGAACAACCCAATGGAAGTAATGATGGCTGTTTGAGTCGAGATTAAAGATTTTTTGGATTTGTATCCTTTTAATATCTGGGGGATTAATGCATAACTTAAAGCTACAGTGCAAATAGTAATTACAATATCTTGCCAAACCATCTGTTTCTAATTATTTCTTGCTTTAAAGAATTATTCTTTTTTCTTGATACGTTTTTGGTTTGACAAGCCTGCGAAGGGAGTTTTTTACTCATAAAATGCATCTCGAAAAATATATATTTGAGTTTAGTTTTTCTCGAAGCGTTTTGCTCGCCCTCGACATGTCTCGGGTTTAACTCAAGCCTGCGAAGGGAGTTAAACCCTCGACCCTCTGCTTACAAGGCAGATGCTCTGTCACTGAGCTACGCAGGCATGTATTTTAGTCGAATAAATGATTTTTAAGTATTGTGATTATAGCAGATGTTCGTCGCCTGCACGTTTGTAATCGAAAACTTCATCTATAGAAAACCATAAGGCTGTTTCATTTTTTGCATCAATTTCATCTGCAGATGCATGGACTATGTTTTTTGTAGCGATTCCTTTTTTATCTGCGTAAGAATAACTAACATGTGAAAAGTCTCCACGGATTGTTCCTGGAAGAGCTTTTTTGGATTCAGTTGCTCCTACTAGTTTTCTTACGTTTTCTATTGCATTAACCCCCTTCAATTATCATTGCTACGATTGGACTTTCTGTAATGAATTCTAGAAGTCTATTTCGTATTTTTTCTCCGTGTCTTTTTGAAATATCTTCAGTGTAATGTTTTTTGGCGAGATCATTATCAATTTTTACAAGTTTTAATGCTACTATCTTTAATCCTCTTTGTTCAAATCGTTTAATAATTTCTCCTATCAGTCCTCTAGCAACTCCATCAGGTTTGATAAGAACTAGTGTTTGTTGAATCATTCTTCTTTAGGAGACTCTTCAGAAGTTTCTTCTTCAGAGTTTTCGATTTCTTCTTCTATTTTTTGAGATTCTTCTTCAATATCCTCCGTGATTTTTCTCTCTATAGCTTTCTTAATATCAATTTTTTCTAATTCTTTTGTTTCGAATATTCTTAAATCACAAAATGAAAGAGGGTAAATTTTTTTTAATTTTGGAAACATTGTTTTTTGGAGAGTGTTGTCTAAGAGTTCATTACAAATTTCATTGTAAGATTTTTCTTTTAAGTACTCTAATAAAAATTCTCTTGCTGTATTTCTTAAATTTTTTCTAACTGCTCGTGAGACTCGTTTTCGTGTGATTAAAAAAGGTTTTATGGTTACCCTTATATCTGCACATTGTGCTTTGAATGAGTCTTCTACATAATCACTTCTTTTTCTTATCATTTGCTGAATGTAAGATTTTACTAATTCCATTTTATTAGGAATTCCGACGATTTTTCCTTCTTTGTTAAACATTCGGAATGTAATTGTCAAACCTTTCCCCCGAAGTTTTCGTGTTAGGTCTAATTTAATTGTTTTATTATTTAGTTCTTCAGGAGTTCCAAGTACTCTCATTGTCGAGTCTAAGATTGGGATTTCCGCATCAATATATTTTTTTCTTTCTGCCATTTTATTCTAATACTATTTTGGAGGTTCGTTTTCCTTTATTTTGATATTTAGATTTTTTACATACAGTACAGGTAAACATGAGATTTGTTTTTTTAGTCGTTTTTCTTTTTTTCTTTGTTTGGTTTTTTAGACGAGAGTATTTTCCTTGATTACCTATTCCCCTCCAACGACCTCTTAATCTTATTCTTGTCTTGCTACCTCTTTTCATACTACTCGCTTTTCCTTTACTCGGTTCTTTTATTTTTTGTTCTGTCCTTTTTTTACAATATGGACAGTATCGATTCGTTGTTTTCGGTCTTTTCATAATAATCCTTTTGAATTTCTCCTTTTAAAGTTTGTGTTTGTATGGTCTCGGAGTTAAAATTAAATAGTCTAATTGGTTTTGTTTTTTATGAAACGAATTAAGTTTAAGGCAGAGGGGCAGAGGAGATTTTTAGATTTGATTATTGAGAGACTTAATGCTCCGTCGCTTCGAGGGCTTTTGCAATTTGGGTTTAATATTCCGTATTCGACTTTGAAGAATTATTATAATGAGTCTAGGTCATTGCCAGAAAACCTTTTTAGGGATTTATGTGATGTGGCTAACGTGGATGAGAGAGAATTGAGGTTTGAGTTTGTTGAGGGTAATTTGGGACAGATTAGAGGGGGGAAGATTGGGAAGAGAAGGAAGGTTTAAAAAATTGGGTTGATAGTTGTTTTTGTGACCCCATTGTCTAGTGGTTAGGACGTATCCTTGACTTGGATGAGGCCCAAGTTCGATTCTTGGTGGGGTCATTTTATTATAACTTATAAATTTGAGAGAATGGAGAGACTTTGAAAATGAGATTTAACAAAGTTTTTATAAATGTTTGTTCATTATTTATTAAATGGGAAAAAAGATGATTTATTTGGGGCTTGGTATTTTTGTTTTAGTCGTATTTTTTATTGTTGGTTTTTATTTGGTGGGGCTGGGAGACAAAATTGTTCCAGTATCGGATCCTTCTTCTGCACAGACATATATTTCTACCTCTAATATCCTTGAGGGAGATAATCTTCCGGTGAATTGGAAAGTTTATAATTATGATTTTGTTGATGAACATGTTAAAACTGTTTTAACTGGAATGTTGGGGGCTCAGGGGAAGACTGCATTTTATTTGCCTCAGACTGGTTATATTAATGTTTCGAGAGGGAGTAAATTTGGTGTTGCATATGCTTTGAATAATCCAAATCCTTCTGGGGAGAATTATTTTGAGTATCATTGGACTGTTGATAATTCGGTTGTGGAGAGTTGTAGGGTTAGTGTTGAGGTGGCGCAGAGCTGGATTGAGAGGGGTTGGATGAGTTGGGGGAAGATTCCGCAGGGTTGGGTTGACCATATGACTGTTTATTTTTCTTTTCCAGCAGATATTGAGCCTTGTAATGTGAAGTATAATTTTCTGATTACGAAAGATGGGGCGAAGTATGATTCTAAAGTTTTGGAATTTAATTTAATTTGAATAATATAGTTTTGAGATTATTGTCTATCAATTTTATTAGTAACTAACTTACTTAGAAATATTTATAAGTGATACTCTATTGTATATTTAAGAGGATGAGATGAAAAAATATCTGCTTTTAATTGAGGATGAGGAACTTTGGCGTAAGTTTAAGGAGAGTATACAAAAGGATATTAATAGTGAGATTATGAAATTAATTAAGGAGAAAATAAGGAAATGAGGAATATAGATAAAAGAGGACAGGTGACGATTTTTATTATCGTTGCGATAATTGTGGTTGTCGCGATTGTAGGGTATTTTGCTTTGAGATCGAGTTTTGTCGAGAGTATTCCTGAAGATTTGAGGCCAGTTTATGATTACTATGTTTCTTGTTTGGAAGCGACGACGAAGCAAGGGGTTAGTCTTTTAGGTGAGCAGGGAGGATATATTGAGGTTCCTGATTTTGAGCCTGGTTCTGCTTACATGCCTTTCTCTTCACAGTTGGATTTTCTTGGTCAGCCGGTTCCGTATTGGATGTATGTTTCAGGTAATAATCTTTTGAGAGAGCAAGTTCCGACCAGGAGTGGGATGGAGAGAGAATTAGAGAAATATGTTTCTGAACGAGTTGGCGATTGTGATTTTAGTGATTTTGAGAAAATGGGTTATGATGTTTATGTTGGGGAAGGTAGCGTCGAGGCAAAGATAAATCAGTTAAATATTGATTTGAATGTAAATAATCAGTTGATAATTTTGAAAGGTGAGCAGTCGGCAGTAGTGAGTAGTCATAAAATTTCGACAAATAGTAAGTTAGGGAAGTTTTATGATATGGCGATTAAGGTTTATAATTTTGAGAAGACAAGTATGTTTTTGGAAAAGTATGCTCTCGATGTTATGAGGCTTTATGCTCCTGTGACAGGGACGGAGATTAGTTGTTCTCCTAAGATTTTTGTTGATGAAGTTATTAGGCAAGATATTGTTGGGGGACTTGCTTCGAATATTCCTTCGTTGAAATTGGAAGGGAGTTATTATGATTTATCGTCGAAGGAGCGTAATTATTTTGTGACTAATGCGGGATTAAAGATTGATGAGAATATGAACTTTATGTATTCGTCGGATTGGCCTACGAGAGTTGAAATTTATGGGGAGAGGGTTGCTAAGCCAGTGGGTTTACAAGCGGGGATGGAGATAATGGGTTTCTGTTATGTACCCTATCATTTAGTTTACGATATTGATTTTCCTGTGTTGATTCAATTTTATGATAGTGAGGAAATTTTTCAATTCCCTGTCGCTGTTGTAATTTCTAAAAATCAGGCTCGGGAAGCTATGCCTACGACAACAGGCGTATCTGTTGAATCAAGGGTTTGTGAGTTTAGAAATCAGCTTGTTGATGTTCATACTTATGATATCGATTTAAATCCTGTTCCTGCAAGAGTTCAGTTTAAGTGTTTAGATTCTATTTGTGAAATTGGCGAGACTAAGTTGGAGAACGACGACGCTGTTTTACATGGCGAATTACCTCAATGTGTTAATGGGTTTATCCTTGCGACTGCTGAAGGATATGCGGATGCCAAATATCAAATTTCTACAAATGAGGAGGAAATTGCAAATATTGTTTTGAATAAGAAGTATAATTTGAGTTTGGATTTGGGTAATGTTCAGAAGGCATTAGTTAATTTTATTGGTGAAGATTATTCAGCTGTGGTGCTTTATCCTGATATGAAGTCTGTGGAGTTGATAGAAGATTATTATAATGTGTCTGTTTATGTTTACGATAATTCTTCTTTGAAGTTTCCAGCGACGAGTAAGAGTGAATGTGTTGATGTTCCAGAGAGTGGACTTGCTGGATTGTTTGGAGGAGAAACAGAGAAATGTTATGAGATTAATTTGCCTGAGATAGATGTTGATTTTGCCGTCGTCGGTGGTGGGAAGACTCGAGAGTATATGACTTCGGAGCAATTGGAGAATGCTAATGAATTAAATATTAAGGTTCCATTGTTTGGCTTGCCACAAGATTTAGAGGGATTGCAAGCGAATCATATGGCTGTTGAAGATGAGATAATCTATTTGGAGTTTGAATAATGAGAATAAAGAAATTTGGATTGGTGTTGGGGATTTTAGTAGTTGGAGTTTTATTGTCGTCGGTGGTTAATGCTGATTTCAGTAGTTCGACAAATAATTGGCAAAGTTATCAGCCGACATTTGATAGATTATATTCTGGACAGGCAGGAGAGATTTGGCCTATTTTGAACCAAATGGAAGATGATCAGTGTGAGGCTACTAGTGATTTTGTTATTGGGATTCCTCCGGGAGGATGTACTCCTGGAGTTGTTCGAAGCGATTTATTGGAGGAGCAAAATGTTCCAGTGTTTTGTCAGTTATATGCGATAAAGATTAATCCTTTAATTAAGGTGTCGTCGATAAAATCTATTTCTTTTAAGAATAAGCCTGAAGGCGTAAGTAGTGTCGTGTTTCATCCGGCGAGAGCTGCGGTTAAATCTTATACAACTCTTCTTGGAGATCCGACGCTGAATAATATTGGATATGTTGTAATTATCTTGGAGAGGGAAAAAGTTGAAGGAGATATGGCTGAGTGGATTGCAGGAAATCTTACGGCGACTATTAGTTATGATTCTGAAGAAGCTTATGGGACTGGAGCATCGGAGTATTATTTACCTGTTATGGGTGATGATGATTGGGAAAAAGATTATGCAGCTTCTTCGTTTTGGAATGGAAGAGGTTATTTGAGGACAATGAGCGTCGGTGATGGTCAGGCAAGGATTCAACTTTTGACTTCTAAAGATAAAGTTGTTAGAACTTTTGATTTGAAGGAAGGTGAGACAAGTGAATCGATATATCTTCCAGGCTACTATTGTCGAGCAGGTTTGAAGGTTAAGTTGAATAATCTTGTTGTGCCAGAGGATAAGGCGTTGTTGAATGTTGATGGCCAGACATTTTGGGTTAGGGATGGGACGAAGTTTTTGAATGGGAAATGTCAGGTGATTGATTTGAAAGTCAATGAAACAAATAATGATGGGGAGATTAATATTAGTTGTAGTGGGGCTGGGAAGATTAAGCCGTTGAGTTTGGAGAAGAAGAAAGATGGGCTGGATGAGAGTGAATATATCATGGAAGATACGGGTTCTAGCGGTTTAGTGGAGGAGTATTTTGGATTGGCGAATGGTGTTGTTAATGAATTGGTTAAGATATATCCTTCAGAGGAGAAGGAGAATGGAGAGACTTTTGGGGAGGAGGCACTTTATGAGCAGATTATTTTAGCAGGTACTTTGGGGAAGTTTAAGACGAAGGCTGAGTTGATGGATTTGTTTATTGAAGAATATCCTTCGTCGAAGATTGTTGAACAGATTAGGAGTGATAGGAGAATGCTTAATGTAACTGATTTTAGTGAATCTTATACGAGTGTTTATGTGAATGATAAATTTCATTCGATTAGTGTTGTTGATTTTAAGTCTGTTGATGAAGGTAAGCGGGAAGTTAGTTTGAAAATTGGCGGGAAGATTGTTAATAATGTCAATGAGAGTTGGAATAAGATTGTTGGAAGAGGTAATCTTTCTATTGTGGAAATTCTTCCAGGGAATGTTAAATTTTATTTCAAAGGAATTGAGAAGGGTGTGGATTCTAAGACTGTAACGATTTCTGAAGGTGATACAGAAGTTTTTGATGGGGTTGAAGTTTCTGTTAGGGACATTATGATTACAGAGATTGCATATGTTTCGTTGATTCCGGAAGTTAAGCAGACGAAGACTGAGGCGAATTTTACTTTTAGGATTGGGATTGAGAAGAGGGCGATTGAGCTTTCACCTGAACGGGCTGAGGAAATGTTGAAAAATATTAATGAGTCGATTGTTCGTTGGGAAGGGATTGTCGATAGGTTGGGGAATGTTATTACTGGTTTGAAGGGGGCGTGTTTTGCGACTTCAGGGATTTTGATGCTTAAGAATATGGCGAGTGGATTTAGTGGAGGGGCGATGGCAAGGCAGAAAGTTATGGATAGGTATAAAGTTATTTGTGATGCAGATACAAAATATGATTCGAGGACAGAGTGTTATAATGCTTTGAGTAAAGAGATTGAATCAAATGTTACAGCGATGACTGGAGTGCTTAAGGGAGTGAATGAGGATATGAGTGATGTGATGGAAAACAATAAAGTGAATAGTGGGGGTTTATTTGGAGGAGAGAGTATTGCTGATAGTGCTAAGTATCGAGAGGATTTGAGAACGAAGATTGGTGTGGAAAATGTTGAGGTTAATGTTAATGGAGAAGTTATTTCTGTTCCTCTAGGAAAGATTGATACTGAGAGTTCATTGCGAGCGGTTATGACTTGGAAGAAGGCGAAGGAGGTCGGAGGTATTAGTGAAGAGGTTGCAAAGGCGGAGATGGATGCAGCGTTGAGGAATACTGCTTTGATTTTCGAGGGGAAGAAAGAACAGTTTGATTTGGAGAAGAATTTTGTGTTTGAGGATGTTTCATTTCCTGTTAGTGTTTTATCGGAGGGACAGAAAGCGTTTCCAGATGGGCGGATGAGGATTAGTAAGAGCAAATTATCTTCGATTGTGAGTGGTGATTTGGATTTGAGTGGAGTTAAGGATAGTGATAATATTGGTGCACAAATTGTTCATGTGAATTCGAAAAATTATCTTTATTTGTTTGATACTAATGGGGCACAGTTGGGAGTTTATGAGGCTAATAAAGTTGGTGTAAAGTTGCAGATTGGGAAAAAAATTAATTCGCTTCCAAGAGTTAGTGGTGTTAGTGTTGATATGGTGCAAACAGGGAGTTGTTCGAATAGTTGGATGGATGGTAAGGCTAAGGTAAGTTATTATGAGTATGGAAATAATAAGGGATTGCCAGCGATTGTTCCGTTTGATTTGAACGAGGGTTGGTATGCAAAAATTTCTAATTCTGGAGGAACGGTGTTAGATGATTCCCCTCAAGGGTATACTGCTTCGGCGGATGTTAGGTATTTTCATATCTGTAATATTGGGTCGAATCGTTTGATGGATAATGGGGAAGGTGACGATTTGTGTCAGTCGTTTGATGCGAATACGCTTGGGGCTGTTGATAGTTTTGGTGGGTGTTCGAGTGTTAATGTGAAAACTCTTTACAGTAAGGCTAGAGAGGCGATTAGACGGGCGTCACAGCAGTATGGGCAGAAGACGATTAATATCTTTGATGATATGATGGAGACTGGAGAGCCTCAGAGTCAGGTTGGTGGTTTTGAGTGTCAGGATTTTATGAGTCCTGCTGATTGTAAGTTGATGTTTAATGTTTGTGACCCTGTGATTTGTCCGCCGTCGAGATGCAATCTTGGAGGGAAGATGCCGGTTAGTGATGTTATTCAGACAGGGATTATTGGAAGTTTGACTTTGTGTTTACCGAATGCTAAGGAGGGTGTTGCGATTCCAATTTGTCTGAGTGGAGTTCATGCAGGGCTTGAGTCGTATCTTTCTATTTTGAGGTCGGAGGCAGATTGTTTGCAACATAATTTAGATACTGGCGAGGTTGTTGGAATTTGTGATGAGATTACTTCTGTTTACAAATGTGAATTTTTTTGGAGACAGTTATCTCCAGTGATGGATCAATTGTTGCCTAGTTTTGTTGCTGGGCTGATTTCTCCAGGTCAGCGAGTTCGTGGTGGTGGAGAGTATGCTTTGGTTCAACAGTCGTGGAATGTTATGAGGCAGAGTGTTAGTTATTTCAAGGATGTTTATGCACAGAATGCTTTTAGAGCGTTTAATATTCGAAGTACCGAGGAGGTTGGCAGTACTTTTTGTAAGGCATTTGTTGGAACTAGTGTTCCTGGTTCGGCGGATTTGATTGATAGTTTGTTAGAACCTGAAAGTCCGTCACAGTTTTATGCCCAGTTCTCCGAGACACTTTTTACCGAGGCGACGGCGCCAGCAACTTCACAGTATAAAGTTTATTATCATATTTATGCGGGAAATGACAAAGGGGTTCAGTATAAAGTTTATTTGAAGAATCCTCCTGAGACGAGTTATTACAGGTCTAACCCGTCGGTGCAAGTGAAGTCTGGTTATATTGCTAAGGGGTCTTCTGCTGATGAGACGATTGATTTTACAGCGCCTGCAGGTTATAAGGAACTTTGTGTTGTGATTGATGCGAAGGAAGAGTGCGGGTTTAAACAAGTTACTACAGACTTTGGTTTGGATTATGTTAAGAATAAATATGTTGAGGAGCAGGTAGAGAAGTCAGATATTACGACGGAGAAGGAATGTATTTCTGGAAGTCCTTCAGCTTTATCGATGGTGAATTTGAATTTACAAGCAGGTGCGGAGGAAATGGCTAATCCAGAAATAGCACTTCAAGGAATTGTTAGAGTTTGTGCTTCGGTGAATCCTATGTCGGGAGTAGGTGATTCAAGATGGAAAGAAGTAGGCTATTGTGGAAATAGTTTGATGAGATGTTGGTTGGATGTTGACAGTGTTAAAGATGATTTGGAGACGATTGAGGCGATTGAAGGTAGTTCTATTAGTTTGCTTGATGAGCGACGGGACTTGATTGAGAATGAGAAGTTGAATCTTGAACAGGTTCAGGAAAGTTTGGCGTCGGTTCGTGGACGGATTAAGGGATTGGAGAAAAGTGATTTGGAGAATCCATTGGAGGGGGATGTGAATAAGAGTATTTGGGAACTTGATAGAATTATAGGGGTTGATGCCATAGAGAATATTGATGAAAGTTCTCCTGGTGCAGGGACGAATGTGGATAGAGCTGAGGCGTTGGCATTGAAGGCGACGATTTATCGGATGGTTGTTATGGGGATGAAGAAGGTAGAAGTTGTGAAGATAGTTCCTAAAGTGAATGATGGGAATGTTGTTCAGCAAAGTGATAAGGAGACTGAGGAAGATACTCTGCCAAGTGAAGATAGTTCTTTGGAGAGTAGTCTGGGTGGAGAAATAGTTACTTGGGAGGATTTGGTTGATGCAGGATTGGCTATGGAAAAGAATAATGCGAAATTTATAATTGTTAATAAAAGAGTTATTACTGTCAAAACTTACAATGAAGATACTCAAATAATTATTGCAGTGGATGGTAAGGAAGTATATTATAAGGGTTATAGGGAAGATGGAAAAATTGTCTTTGTTAAAAAGGATGATTCTGGCGATGTTCCGATTTGGGTTGTTCAGTAATATTCTATTTCTCCGATAATCTTTTATATTGTCTTTCTTGTGATTTGTGATGAGGGAATGCCTACGCTACTCGCGATTTGCATTTGCTCAAGATAGTAAATATTGGTTCGCAAAAGCGAATCACTCTGCTCATAATTTGCATGTGCAGATTAAATGGTTTGTGCAAAAGCAAATCAAACCATTTGACCAAAATTATGAGGGAATGCCGGAGTGGTCAAACGGGGTACGTTAAGGGCGTACTGGTTTTTACCTACGGGGGTTCGAATCCTCCTTCCCTCATTTTAACTTTTAGAACTATATTGCTTTCTTTTTCTTTTCGTTTTCTTTGATTTTTATTTTGTCTTCGAGGTCAAGTCTTTCGAGTAGTTCTTTATATCGGTTTCGGATTGTTACTTCGGTAATTCCTGCGACATCAGCTACTTCTCTTTGAGTTTTCTTTTCGTCGTTAACTAAGGCTGCTACGTAAAGTGCGGCTGCGGCTATTCCGGCTGGACCTCTTCCAGATGTTAATTCCGAGATTTCAGCTTTTTGTAAAATTTTTAATGCTTCATTTTGAGTTTCTGAAGACAAGTGTAATGTCGAAGAGAATCGTGAGATGTAATCTTTTGGTGAACTCGGCGTTACCTTTAATTTTATTTTTCGAATTATAAATCTATATGTTCGTCCAATTTCTTTTCGCTCAACTTCCGAAGCGTTTGAAATTTCATCTAATGTTCTTGGGATGTTATATGAACGGCAGGCTGCGTAGATACAAGAGGCGATTACGGATTCCATTGAACGGCCTCGGACTAGTCCTCGTTGTAGAACGAAGTTATAGATTCTTGCAGATTCATCTCGGACAACTGAAGGTAAGTCTAAGAATGATGCGACTCTTCGTAATTCCGACATTGCAAGCCGGAGGTTTCTTTCTATGGAAGTAGAGACTCTTTCTTGCCATTTTTTTAATCTTAAATATTTTCGAGTTTGTTGGGTCGAGTCTAGTTTATAAATATCTGAGATTTCGCCGACATTAGTTGTTAGTCCTTTATCGAATTTTTGTAATGAGGCTGGTGCTCCTCCTCGCGATTGTTTTGTAGACTTATCAAAAGATCTTAGTTCGTGAGAAGTGTCTACCATATTTTCTTCTACAAGTAGTCCACAGTCTCCACAAATTATTTCTCCTTGTGTCTCGTCGTAGATTAACTTAGAACTGTTACACTCTGGACATTTTTTAATAGGAGCCATAGTAAGGTTTATAAATTGATTACCTTTTTAAGCTTATGGGTCATTGTCTCGTCGGTAAAATTAGTTAGTTAAATTTATTTGATTTAACTCTTGTGAATGATATTTTAGTCTAAATTTAAAAGTTTAGCTTGCACGATTCCTTCTTGTGATGGCCGATTTGTAATTTTTGCTTTTCCAAGTTCTGTTTCAATAATTGCGCCCTTTACAAGGATATTTTGTCTTGCAAGGAAAATGTTTGACGGTGTTTCAAGGACGTTTTTAATTTTACAGTTCTTTGATTTTCCTTTGGCAGTTATATTTACAATGTTATTTAAGAATGAAATTAACTTTTTGGCTCCACCTCTTGTTCTAAAAATCTTAGTTTTTTTATTTCCAAGTTTTATAGCTCTTACTTGACCTTGCCTTCCAGTTAATTTCTTCTTTTTTGGCCGTTTATATCGGCTTCCACTTGCCTTTCTTCCAGCTTTCATTTGATGAAAAGAAAATTTTGCTTTAAATATCTTTCTAATGGATATTTTATGTGTAGAAGTAAGAAGGTATGTAATAAGTGGTGGAAATTATTAGGAAATTAAAAATTAAAAATTTGCTCGAAAGGCTTTTAAACCCAAAATCGTATGCATAAATATGGGAAGGATTAAATCAACATTAATTAAAAGAACTTCTAGACAATTGATTAAGAATTCGGATGAGTCATTTGGTAAAACGTTTGAGGAGAATAAAAAGGCCCTTGGGAGAATATTGCCAAGTAAAAAGGTGCGAAACAAAATTGCAGGTTATATTGCTCGGATAAAAAAGAACACTAAAACGATTATTGACGACGCTAAATAAGATGACAGAAAGGACAAAAAAATCAGAAGAGAACTCTATATTTATTGGGGGTAAGCCTTTTATGAATTATGTAACTGGAGTTGTGATGCAATTTGGTAATGGGGCGCAAGAGGTTGTAGTCAAAGCTAGGGGAAAATTTATCTCAAAGGGTGTGGATGTTGCCGAGGTTGCTCGAAGGAAATTTTTAGCAGAACAGAATGTTTCTGTAAAAGATGTTAAAATTGGAAGTGAGGAATTTGAGAACAAAGAGGGAAAATTGATTAACGTTTCTGTTCTTGAAGTAGTTCTTAAAAAAGGATAATTATTTAAATAAATTCTTCCTAAATATTCTATGCAAAAGATAACTAGTTTTAGTGCAAAGGCATTTAAGGTAGTTGTGATTGCAAAAACCCCTGAGGTCTTGTATTAAAATACTTGGCCACTAAAATTCTTTTAATGCAAAATTTTTCTGGCCGACATATTTATGTAATACCTTAGGAAACTAAATCGCCGAGGACAAAATGGAACAACAATATGAAATAATAGAAGTTTGGTACCCCTATAATGGGGGAGGAGAAATGAGAGAAATTTCTTATAATGGACAACAAGAAATGTCTCCTTGTACCAAAGATTCTGAATTAGTAGCTATGGTCAAAGAATAAGTGTCTTAAGAGTTTTTATTGTCATTAATTTGATTAAAAACTAAGAATAAAAATGGCTCTGGAGAGTGCTGACCTCTCGACCTCCGCCTCATGAGAGCGGCGCTCTACCGCTGAGCTACAGAGCCAAAATTAGAAACTAAATTTGATTTAAAAGACTTACTATAAAGTTTATACTTGTATGGTTGATATGTATGTCTTGAATAAATCGGATAATTTGAGATCCAAATCTTTAAAAACTATAATCGTCGAGTAAAATCATGGTAAACGGAATCGATAGACCCTTGGATTTGCTGAATTCAGCGAAGGGTAAAGAGATTTTAGTGCAGCTGAAAACCGGCAAGCAATATGTCGGGACTTTGCTCGCATTCGATATCCACGTTAATGTGGTTCTCGATAATGCGAAAGAAGTTGAAAATGGAGAGCAGACTACGAGCTATGGCTTGATGTTTCTGCGAGGAGATACGATTATCTTCATTACTCCATCAGCGGCTAAATTATAAGAATAGTGTTTGTCGGATTTATTTCACTACGACGCTAATTCTTTGAACTTATTATTAGTTGGGACGTTAAACCTCCAAACTTTCTAAATCTTCTGGAATTATTACATTTGAAAAAATAGTTTTTGCTTCATTCAAAATAATTTTTGGAATCATATCATATCTTTGACTTAAGTGTATCAAAGCCAATTTCTTAGCTTTTGCTTTTTTAGCAATATTCGCAGCGTCGACGGAAGTTAGATGGCCATACTTTTCTGCAATCTCTTGTTCATCTGCTGAATGTGTAGCTTCACTTATTAAAATATCTGCTCCTTTCGTAAAGTTGATGGCGCTATCATTAATTTTAGTATCCATAATAAAAGTTATTTTTTTTGAGAGTTCGGCATACATTAGTTTCTTTCCGTTAATCTTTTTTCCATTAATCTCGACGGTTTTACCTTTAATCAGTTCGCCGATTAACGGAGAGTTCGGCAACTTTAATTTTGCCAGTTTTACTTTATCTAATCGATTTTTTTCTTTTATGACGAAAGAATAAGCAACGACAGGGCAACCGTGATCCATTTCTGCAGTTTCGATATAAAAATCATTATCTTCAAAAATAATTCCTTCATTAACTTCTTGAACAAGAATATTAAATTTGTTTCCTTGTCTTTTTGAAATGTTCCAATAAAAACCAAGATATGGAGAAATTTTTTCTTTGAACTCGGTCTTGCTTCCTTTTGGTCCGTAGATTATTAAGTCTCCGTTGTAACCATTTAAGTTGAGAGTTTGTAGAAGTCCGGGTAATCCGAGGATATGGTCGCTGTGCCAATGGCTAATTAAAATTTTTGTAATTTTGCAAGGATTTAATTTTGCTTTCCTGAATTGTCGTTGTGTTCCTTCTCCGCAATCGATTAAAATATTTTCAGCTTTGTATTGTAATAACATTGCAGGATGATTTCGTCTAGCCGTAGGAATTGCAGACCCTGTTCCAAGGAATGTTAGTTTAATTTTTTCTACCATGAAACTCTATGGAAAAAGAGTTTTTATTTGTTGTTAATAATTAATCTTCAATGAAAGTAACATAGTTAGATTTTTTAGTTCTGTAAGGGCAGTCGTTAGATAAATCTGATTTAAAACGAGGCGTATGGATTATACAGAGTTTATTGCTAATCTCATTAGAATAACCCTTACATAAATTTTCTCCAGATTGATTGCTCCCTTTTCTTAAACTGCAACTAAAAACTTCTTCAGGTTCTCTTCTCGTATCACTTTTAGAGCCATATTTTTTAATAAATTCGTCTTCTAAAAAGTAACTTGGTCCAAGTTCTTGTTGATTTTTGAAACTTTGTTTCTCAAGATTGTTTATATATTCTGGAAAATTTCTTACCCTTTCTATTGCTCCTGCTAAATCATCTGCTTCAAGTAGAAGCCTTGTAGGATTAGATTCTTTCCGAATAGGAATAAAAAACCAACTCATGAAGCAGGTACCAGGAATTGCACCTGGGATCAGCGGGTTGCAGCCGCTTGCCTTACTGCTTGGCTATACCTGCACAAGAACTTGAGATTAATAATTCTTTTAAAGTTAACTGAATTTATCTTGCTACAATTTATTGATTCAAATCAAACGCCCCCGGCAGGATTTGAACCTGCGACTTTTAGCTTAGAAGGCTAACACTCTATCCAGGCTGAGTTACGGGAGCCCGAGATTAGATGCTTAATTTGATTTAAAAGTTTATTGAATACGACATTTTTATAAACTATTCTTTCTATTTGTTAATATGACAAACTTGACGATTGATGAACTTGCGAATTTTTGTAAACGAAAAGGATTTGTGTATCCTTCAGGGGAGTTGTATGGAGGTCTTGCAGGTTTCTGGGATTTTGGACCAATCGGTTCTGAGTTGAAAAATAATATTAAAAGTTCTTGGTGGAAATTTTATGTTTATGGTCGAGATGATGTTGTTGGAGTAGATGGTTCAATTATTACTAACCCCCAAGTTTGGGAGGCGTCGGGGCATATAGGTAACTTTGTCGATGTTGCTGTAGTTTGTAAGAAATGTGGGAATAAGTTTAAGATAGATGAACATGAATCTGGAAAAGTTAAATGTGAAAAGTGTGGAGGAGAATTAAAATCTAAGGGTAAATTCAATCCGATGTTTATTACGAAGGTCGGTCCGATAGAGGACGATTCTATGATTGCATATTTGAGACCTGAAACTGCACAATCCATTTTTGTAAATTTTAAACTTGTCCAAGAAAATGCACGATTAAAACTTCCATTTGGAATTGCTCAAGTTGGGAAGGCTTTTAGAAATGAGATTGCACCGCGAAATTTTGTTTTTAGGTCGAGAGAATTTGAGCAAATGGAGATAGAATATTTTATTGATCCTGAGAAAAATAAAGATTGTCCTTATGAAATTGAGGATGTTGAAATTTTGATATATTCGTCAAAGATGCAAGAGGAAAATAAAGAGCCTGTGAAAATGTCTATTTGGAAAGCCTTGAAGGAAAAAATAATTCAATTACCTTGGCATGCTTATTGGTTGTCTACGGGGTTGAAGTGGTTTTTCGAACTTGGGGCAAATCCAGAGAACTTTAGAATTAGGCAACATACAAAAGAGGAGAAATCTCATTATTCAACCGATACTTGGGATATTGAGTATAAATTTCCATTTGGATGGAAGGAACTTCAAGGTATTGCTGATAGAGGGATATTTGATTTGACACAGCATGAGAAATATTCTAAGAGTGATTTAAAAATTATGGATGATGTGGCTGGTAAAAAATTATTGCCTATGGTCGTCGCTGAACCATCTCTTGGAGTTGAAAGAGCGTTCCTTGTTTTTATGTTGGACGCGTATTCTGTTGGTGAGAAGGGAAATGTGATTCTCAAATTAAATCCAAAACTTTCTCCGATTAAAGTTGCAATTTTTCCATTGGTGAAAAAGGATAAGGAATTAGTTGAGCAAGCGAAATCAATCTATAAAAATCTCCAACAAGATTGGAATGTTTCTTATGATGAATCTGGTTCGGTTGGGAGAAGGTATGCGCGAAACGATGAAATTGGAACTCCATTTTGTATAACTGTTGATGGTGACTCTGAAAAGAATAAGGATGTAACTCTTAGAAACAGGGA
Source organism: archaeon (assembly GCA_043810285.1). Classification (GTDB taxonomy): domain Archaea; phylum Nanobdellota; class Nanobdellia; order Pacearchaeales; family GW2011-AR1; genus JAGVXH01. The sequence goes on along the minus strand of JBDROH010000021.1, from coordinate 6,844 downwards.
TGATGGAGTGCAGAAGAGAATTAAGATAAAAGATTTGAGAGAGGTTATTAGGAAACTTATCTCCAGGGAAATTTGGTTTAAGGATTTGTGATTACTACAATAATTTTATATACCTCTTTTTCTTTATTGGGTTTGGTGATATCATGTCGAATATTCTAGCATTTGTATCTATAAAAGGAGGGGTTGGGAAGACAACGTTAGCTTTGGAAACTGCGTCGTCATTAGTCAACGATTTCGGGAAAAAGGTTCTACTTGTGGATGCTAATTTTTCTGCGCCAAATATTGGACTTTATCTTGACCTAACAAATGAGATAACACTTCATGATGCGCTTTCTGGAACCTTATTACATAATGCAATTTATGAATCTTATGGGATAGATGTTGTTCCTGCTTCTATGGATTATCGAGGAGAGATAGATGTGTTTAAATTAAAACAAATCTTGAATAAATTCAAAAATCGTTATGATTTTATAATTATAGATTCATCTCCGAATTATGAAGAGTTAAAACCAGTTATTGCTGCGGCAGATAAAATCTTCGTTGTAACCTCCCCAGATAATGTAACTTTAATAACATCATTAAAGGCCGCTAGACTTGCTAAGGAACAGGATACTCCTATCGGAGGTTTGGTTATAAATCGGATTCGTTCTCCGAGACATGAATATAACCTTCGTGAAATAGAGCTTATTTCGGAAATTCCTGTGGTGGCAAGGATAAGAGACCATAAAAAAATGGCACAAGCATTAAATTCTAAGATTCCAATAACTGTTCTCGATGGAGCAAATGTAATTTCTAAGGAGATTAAATGTTTTGCTTCGGCAATTTGTGGTGTCTCCGAAAAAGAAAATTTTTTTCAGAGGGTTTTCCATTTTAAAGATTCTTTTCAGAAAGAGAAGGTTAATAGGGAATTTTTGAGGCAAGGATTTTATAAAAGTCAACTTTAATAAAAATTATTCCATAATTTTAATTTTGATGAGATGATTTTCTTCTATAACTTTTTGAATGTTTTTTGAAGGTTGCTTTCTCATAACTAACAAGCAAGGCATCTTGTTGTAAATTGCTCTTTGAATTGCAGCGGCGATTTCTTCCTTAGAGGTTGTTTGTTTATTTTTTGCTATGAGGAGAAAATTTATATTTCCTAGATTTGATTCAACACTAACTTTTGCAACAATTTCTTTCTTTTCTGATTGTATCTCTTCTATAAACTCTATATTTTTATTTTCAAGAAATCTTTTTACTTCTTCGAAGAATTCAGGTTTAGGTTCTTCAGTATTTTCAAATATGCTTTTATTTGAAGAGAGCTTTTCATTTAAGGGAGATATAATGGAAGGAGAGCTTTTTTCAATTTTCACTTCTTTATGTTTTTTCTCTAAAATATTTTCCATTTTAATTTCTTTTTTCTCTTCTTTTTCTTCAAGCCTCTCCTTCTTCAGAGTTAAAATGTCTTTAATTTCTTCTTCGGGAATGAAGGCGTATCTCCACATTATTTTTTCCTGGAATTTGAAGGGTATTGCAAAGTCTTTAATGTTTTGGAGTGCTACTCTGATTGCAGGTTCTTCATCGTCGTGAGTTAGGATTTTTCTTTCTTTAAGTTTTAGGTAAGCCTCTTTTTCTACTGGTTTGAGGTGTTCGGTGTGTTCTTCAAGTTTTTGTTCTTGTCCGGGGAGAAGGTAAAGTGAAGACGCACCAATTTTCATGTTACTCATTTTTATTTGTTTTGTGTTGAGAAGTTCTGAGAGAATTGCCGATGCAAACACAGGGTCCATGTCAATTGCTTTTGCTATTCTAACTGGGAGAGTTGGACCATTTGCCTCAATGAATGAAATTATCTTGCTCTTTTTTTCTGGTATGTCTATCATAGGATTTAGACTGTCGAAGAGGTTATAAACATTTTTATAATTAAGAGATTAATGTTGGTTGAAAATGAAAATTATATTTTTACCCATTTAATTTCATAATAAGATATTGCACATTCGTCGTCTACAATTGCTATTAGGAGGTTCTTTTTTATAGAATGTGCAATTCGGTTTTTTGCGGAGAATTCTTGCCAGCTAATTTGTTTATTTTCTGAAACTGGAAAACAAATCCATTTGGAGTGGTCTTTACCTACTTTCCCCTCTTTTTCATAAACTCTAAATTCAGCTCCAAACTTTAATGCGGATTTCACTATGTAACCTTTTTTTCGGAGGTCATTGAAAACTAAATATTTTGTTTTGAACTTTTTGTCGATTCGTTCAAACTTATTTAAAATATCTTTTTGGGTTAGTTTTTTATCTTGATAATTTAAAATTTCCATTTTTTTGTCTTGGACAAGATATAATGCTTCGGATGGTGAGTAAAAGATTTTTTCTCCGATTTTTTCTCCGAATCTACTCGTTGCGAATAAGTTTTGAGCTTCGAGAGTATTTGAAGTTATTTTCTCCGAGATTAATATTGCTCTAATTTTCATATTTTGTTTAGATGATGCTAGATTATAAAGTTTTTTAAATTCAGATTTTCTTAGATTTCTATAACCCTTTAGTCTAAAGTAACCCTTGGGGTTTCATGGAGACTAAAGGTAAGAAGCCCTTTAGTCTAGTGGTCAAGGATGCGAGGTTCTGGGCCTTGCGACCCAGGTTCGAATCCTGGAGGGGCTATACCTCTTGAGAGTGGGAGTTTGGGGTTAGGAATTAGGTTAACAGATACATCTGGAAATCCAATAGAACTTCAATCTCTTTCTCAAGATAAATTAAAAAAATTAATCACTGCTGTTTCTGAAACTCGTAAAAGAAAATATCAAAGACGTAAGGGAACTAAATATAGAAATTTAAATAAGGGTTTTACCGACGAAGAATTAAACAAGTTCTTTAAATTCTGTTCTCACCCTAAGGCATAGCATGGCTACATATCTATTAAACAAGGGCTTAAGATTAGACCAAGTTCAACTTTTGCTCGGACACACAAATCCCAGAACCACAGAAATTTATGCCAAGACAAGTTTAGAGATGGTTAAGGGGGATTTTGATAGGATAATGCAAGAATAATGATACAAATAATCAATATAAGGGGTAATAGATCTCTTAAAGTGTTATTATATTTATATTTAAAAAGACATTTTTTGGAGCGTTAACAATCAGATTTTATGAAGATTTTGAAGGTTTTTTTGTGTTTAACTAGCTAAATTTCTATCAAAACATTTAAATACTAAGTAATTATTAGTAATATTTATTACATATAAGTCTTACTTTATTAAACTAATAATTACTAAGTAAAATGGTGAATAAAAAAAGGGAGAAACTAAAAAAGTTTTTATTGGAAATTCCAGAAGAGATTTGGAATAAATGGAAAGATACAGTTCCCCGTTCTATTTCTTTAAATAAAGCATTAATTGAATTATTAAAAAAAGAAGGTGATGAAAATGAAAAGTAAGATTATTCTCTTAATTTTTGCACTTGTAATTTTTCCTAATATTGTATCAGCCTTTCTAATTTCAGATCAAGGAACAAATGTCCGAGAAGTTACAACAGGGAATTTAACAGAATTGGCCAATTTAACAATTAGTATATATGATGATCCAATTGGGGGAAACTTAATCTTTCAACAAAATTTTAGTGATGCTATAGTAAATGGTTCATGGAATGTTATGATAAACCCAAGTTTAGAATATGGAAAAAGTTATTGGAAAGATTATGCTATTAATGGTGAAGACCTTGATTTTGATGGAAATGAGAGATTAGAATTTCAATCTTCTGTTGGGGGAATAAACAATGTTTCATTTATTAATTTCTCCTTGATAAATTCATGTTCTGCTGGAAGTTCTATAAGATTAATCTATGAAAATGGGAGTGTTGAATGTGAAACAGATGACAACTCAGGAACTCCTGATTTAATAAATTATGCTTTAAAAAATCAATCAGAAATATTTACAGGCAATATAACAACTTCTCAAACAGGCTTTTTTGGCTGGCTTGGAAGTTTAACTTCACGAATAACCAAATTATTTGTGCAAGATATTGATTTTAATGGCACAATCAATGGAAGTGGAAATATAAATATCACTGGAAATATAAGTGCAGATTATTTTATAGGAGATGGAAGTTTATTAGAGAATCTACCTGCTGGAAGTGAGAGTGATCCAATTTTCATTGCTGAGAATACAACATTATGGAATGCTATTAATTCTAAATTAGCAGAAACAGACCAGAGATATAATGAAACAACCTTAATCTTAAGTGTGAATACAACTTCAAATATAATGAGTTTAGATTTCTATAACAAAACAGAAGTTGATAATTTAATTTCAGGAGTAAGTGGTGGAAACTCAAGCTTTAATCAATCACTACATTGTTACCTTAGCGGTTGGTGGGTAGGAAAAATTTAGGTATCTATGGATATTGTAATTTTACGAAATATTTAAAAAGTTTCTTAGTGTTAATATACTGGAGGTAAATGAAAAAGATTATTATATTCAACAATTTTGCTCCTGTTGCTGTTGTTGCTGTAAAATTGCTCGGTCTTATCAACCAATTTACCTCCAATTTATATTTTTTAAAGAATAGACAAATTTAAAAACACTACTGCCTTAATAAAATAGCAATTTTACGGGGTAAGTTAATTCTTAGTCTGTTATGAAATGCACAGAGGTGCTGAAATGAAAGCTATCAAATATAAAAGTGTGATAAGAGAAAGTAAGAATTATTTTTCTGTATTAAATTTAGACGGAGGTATAGAAAAATTTAATTGGCTCTTTTCTCATAATAAAAAGTCGTTAAATTCCTTTATATATCTTTCTGAAATTTCTGTGCAAGTTTCTTATGGAAAATTTTTAACTAAATTCAATGGGTTGATTCAGGTAGCATCCTAAAAATCGGAGGTAAATAAAAATGGTAACAAAAATAATTTTAGCGAATGATACTGAAATTAACTATGCGAAACAAAATGGTCTTAGTGATTCTCTGAATTTGTCTTTGATTCCTATGATTAAGAGGATTACAAGTAAGACTCGTATAAATCTTAAAAATAATTCAAAGAAACTAACAAATGAGATAAATGGTTTTATTGATAAACATTCGGATTCGAAGATTATCTTTTTTTCACAATTCAATAAGGGTGATATAAGAGCCAAAGAAGAATTAAAGATAATTGGAGAGATACAGCAAAAATCAAATCTTGATACTTTTGTATTTCAGGAATTAGACGAGAGAAACACTTTAGAGGATTTTAAAAAAGATTTTGAAAGTTCAAAGAAATTTTCAAAAGAAAAAGAAATTTTTGCAGTAGTGGATATTAAGTCAAAATTCATTCAAGATAAAGTCGATTTCCTACTTGTTAATGGAATTAAAAATTTCATTTTTAGGGGCGGAGAATATGACAATGTTAGAAAATGGATTGAGATAAGAGAATCCATCCGTAAGTTAAAAGGGAATTTCATAATTTCTGTTTATGGTCGTTGGGATAGGGATAAGGTTTCATATTTCAAATATGCTTTAGAGTTTGATTGTGATTATACCTTCCACGAAAAACCAGCACCATATCCAGTTAAGATTCAGGAAATCCTTAATTTAAATGACAATTTTGTCTATGAATTAATATCTGTTAATGGAGATTATGGAATAAATATCACTGACGAGAATAATTATAGTTTTAGTAGAGTTAGAACTTTGCTTAAAGCTCAAGAATTATCTCGGAGTGTTCAACTTATTCAAATTTCTTAAACATAGTTGTAACCTTCCTTTTACAATCGCAGGATTTTGATTATTTTTTTCGGTGTTGAGTAATAACCAAAAACTCATCGCCGTTAATTTCTTTTCAATTTCTTTTCTTTCTTTTCTATTTAATTTTCCTTGCTGTTTTAATCTTCTAAAAGTTTTACTTGCTATTAAAAAATAATCAGAATTTCTTTGATAAATTTCTTTATCCATCTTGCACCTCGTCTTTTAATAACCGATACAAAAGAGGTTTATCTTGTGCTTCTGAAATTAAACATTGAATATAATCTGTTTCTTTTAATCCATATTTTTCTAAAACAGGTTTAGGAATAGTTATGACTATTGAATTTCCAACCTCTCTCAATTTTGCTACAAATTCGTTAAACATCTTGTATATACATAATATAATTATGTATATACTTATAAATCTATTGTTTAGAAATATTAATCAACTCCAACCACTTATTTTCTCCATTAATTTTTAAACTTGGAATAGCCAACTCATAAGGACAACAGCCGAGAGATTGATGTTTTCTAATAAAATTATAAAATATTTCGTAACCTTTCATTATGCTATTTGCACTTTCTATCGAGCCGTGAAATCCCCTAAATGTCTTAGTTCGTTCTCGGATTGAGTTATGTAGTCTTTCTATATAGATATTAAAACATCCACCAGTAGAAGCAATATTAACATTATGAAACATCTCTCCTCTTTGAAAGTTATAGTAACCGAAGGTATGCTTAACGAGTTTAGTATAAACTTTCCACCCGTCCGTTGTGATAGTTGTTACATTCCCTTTAGTCTTGTATTTTGCTCTTTCAAGAATAGTTTTTATTTCTTGACTTCCTCTTGCCTTAAAGAAATTTGAAGCAACCATATAGCGAGTTTTAGTATCAATGGAATCAATAAACCAAGACTGCTTTCCTTTAGTTTTATATTCCATTTCATCAATCTGAACTTCTTGACCTCCATTAATCTTTAACTTATCTGTGAAGTTAGAAATCATTTTAGAATATTTAACAACCCAACGATAGATAGATTTATGCGAAGAATTATGAGGATAAAATGCCTTAAAGTGCTCTTGAACTTTCCGAGTAGAAACTCCCCTATAAAACAAATCCATAGCACAAGTTATTTTCTTAGGGTGGTTTCTCAT
>JBDROH010000020.1:0-37227 GCA_043810285.1 archaeon | reverse complement strand
TGAATTATCCTACCACTTTTTCAAGAACTTCGACACTGTAGGAAACAATTGGGCAACTCTACAAGTCTCCACAGTTTAATCTTAAGATAGGGACAGATTTATAAATTCTAATTACGAAATAAAATTATGAAAAAGAGAGGATTATCTCCAGTGATTGCTACCGTCTTTATGATTTTATTAGTATTAGTTCTGGCAGCTTTAATTTTTTTATGGGCAAGAGGTTTTCTTAGCGAACAAATTGAAAAGTTTGGACAACCGATTGATAATCTATGCAAGCGAGTTGATTTTGAAGTACAAAAAGTTCCTGGTGAAATCGGAGAGAACGCATTAGAAGTTGTTAATAGAGGGGATATAAATATTTTTCATTTAGATATTAAAATGTTTAAAGACGGTAATTCGGAAATAAGTAGGTTTAAATTTAAAATTGATGCTGGACAATCAGTAAGGAAAGACTTATCTTTAAAAATGAAGGACGGTAGCACCCCAGATAAAATTGAAATTATCCCAGCACTGCTAGGAACTGTTGAAGGGAAAGATTCAAATAAGGTTTTTACATGTAATGATATAAGTAAAACTATACAAATGTGAAAAAATTAAAATAAATCACTAACGATAAATATCACTGAAAGGAGGTTAAAATATATGAATAATAAAAAAGGTATAAGTGCTGTTGTTGCTACAGTTTTAATAATCTTAATTACTGTCGCTGCAATTACTATTGTTTGGGCAGCAATCATTCCAATGATTAACAATCAACTAGATCAAGGAACTCTTTGTTTAGATGCAGTTTCACAGCTCTCTCTAATGGATGCAGGTTATACTTGTGTAGATAGCACAGCAGGAGAACTTTCATTACAAATTAAAAAAGGAGCCAGAAGTTTTGAGTTAGCAGATATACAAGTTTTAATCTCCTCTGAAGGAAATGTTGAATCTGTTAATCTACTAGATTCAGGATACACTTTAGATGAACTTCCAGGCTCTAATGAAGAAAAAGTATACATCTTAGATGTAACTGCAATTCTAACTGGAGGAACTATCGACAACGTCAAGATTGCACCTATTGTAAAAGTTGGAAACACTCAGGAAGCTTGTGATGTATCCTCTACTAAAACAATATTAGAATGTTAATTTAATTTATATTCGGCTCTACGGAGCCGTTTAAATTTTTTATTAATGGGTAAATATATAAAGAAGATTTTTATTTTATTATTATGAGAAGGTTGATAAATAAGCACGGACAAATCTGGGTTGAAACAGTAATCTATACATTAATTGGTCTTGCGATAATCGGATTGGTATTAGCAGCTGCAAAACCAAAAATCGACGCAAAAAAGGATGAAATTATTATCGAGCAGGCAATTGAAGCATTAGGAAATATTAACGATAAAGTTTATGAAGTTCAAAGAGCTGAAGGAAATCGTCGGAGTATAGATTTGACTATAGGAAAAGGAAAACTTATTATTGATATGGAAGAAGACAAGATTTCTTGGGTACTTGAATCAAGTTTCGAATACAGTGAAAAAGATGTTGCCGTATCTTTGGGAAGTCTAGAAGTTTTTACCAAAGAGTCTACTCCTTGGGAAGTTACACTTGAGGAAGATTACGCAGTAGATATCCAGTTTGAAGGACATACCGAAGGAACAAAAGAATTGGATGTTGCATCTACTCCATACAGATTAATCATCGAAAATAAGGGCACAAACGAAGAAGGAAATCTCGTTATTGATCTGAGAATTGCTTAGTCTAGAAACAATTTACCAATTACATTAAAAATTTTTATTTCAGAACATTAATAAATGAAAGTTTCTTTATTCTCGAATGATACATAAAGGGAGGTTAGATTAGATTACGAAGCTGGAACTATATTTACTTACTCGCTCTAGAAATATAGAAAACCTTTTTGAGATAAAAATCTAAAATTTTTTAAAATGGATAATATTGAAATAAATCTCACCCCAATAATCCCCACAATTCCACAATTCGACGATAAAACTAGGATTGATGTACGTTATATGGTAATTGTACCCTACGTTTCAATTCATATTTATTATGATGTAAAAACTGGAGAAGTTATTTATGATATAGAAGAACCACTTCTTAACGAAGACGAAAAGAAAAATCTTAACCGGATTGAAGAAGCAATGAGAGAGATTGTTAATCTAAATATTTTAGAAGGAGAAAAAACAAGCGAAAATCTAATCGATTATTTCAACAAAACTGCACGACTGATTATTTCAGAATTAGGGTTAACTGTCGAGGAGAACACATTTAAAAAAATGTTTTACTATCTTTATAGAGACTTTATCGGATTAAATGAAATTGAACCTATGATGAAAGATTATTTTATTGAAGACATTGAATGTAATGGAATAGGAGAACCAGTTTATATTGTTCATAGAGTTTTTCGAAATATTAAAACAAATGTAAGATTTGATGATATAGATAAACTCTCAAATTTTGTCGAAAAATTAGCACAGAAAACTGGACGTTATATTTCCTATGCTTCACCTATGCTGGATGGTAGTCTTCCCGACGGATCTAGAGTCAATGCAACATATACTAAAGACATTAGTTCAAAAGGTCCAACATTTACAATTCGTCGATTTACCAAAACTCCCTGGACCCCAACACAACTAATCGGTCTTCATGAACTTAGTCCTGAAATGCTTGCTTACTTTTGGATTCTCCTACAATATCAATCAAACATTATGATTGTTGGTGGAACTGCCTCAGGTAAGACAACATTGTTGAATGCCATTGCGTTTTTTATTCCACAAGAAAATAGAATTGTTTCAATTGAAGACACTCGTGAATTAAATTTACCGAAGGAAAATTGGTTACCCGCAGTTGTTAGAACTGGAGTTTCAGGTCAAGGTATAGGAGATATTGATATGTTCACTTTACTTCGAGGATCATTTAGACAGAACCCAGACTATGTAATTGTCGGGGAAGTGCGAGGAAAAGAAGCATCAGTATTATTTCAGGGAATGGCATCTGGTCACGCTTCGATATCTACAATGCATGCCGATTCCGTCGATACGATTATCCAACGATTAGAAACACCTCCAATTAATCTTAGCCCAATGCTAATTAATAGTTTGGATGCCGTGGCAATTATGACACACGCAATTGTTAACGGTCACGAAACGAGAAGACTTCGAGAGATTGTAGAGATTGTTAAAATTGATAAAGATGGAAACGCATTAACTAATACTCCTTACAGCTGGAATCCTGCAGATGATAAATTTTATTTTAAACGAAGTAGTAATGTGTTTGATAAAATTTCTCTAAAATATGGTCTTTCCAATGAGACCTTACAGAATGAATTTGAGGCTCGAACTAAACTACTTTATGCATTTTTCCAAAATAAAGTTCTTGGATATGAAGAAGTTCAAAGAGTCATTAATGATTATCAAAAAAACCCTCAAGCTGTGTTAAAGAAATATGGCGTTACATAATATTAAAAATAAAAATCCTCCAAAAGGAGATATAGTCAACATCGAATTTATTGAACAGTTGATAAATTCTATGAACTCTGCAGTTTTACAATTAGAACAAGCTATCGAAAAAGAAAAACTCGATGAAGCAAATAAACTCCGTACTTTTATCTTTGACTTACATCGTCAAATTGATGAAGCAATGAGAGATAAAAATGTTTGAAGATTTAAAAAAGAATATTGAACAAGAGAAAAAGATTATCACAGATATGCGTTCTATTCAAGTTGGCATACAGAATGATCCTACTAATAAAAAGTTTTATCTCTCAACCTTAGATGCATTATCACATCAATTAATTTTATTGAATAAAACTGTCCCAGAATTACTAAAAGAATGGTCGCCTATTAAAAAATTTGCAGAAGAAATCAAAAAAGTTCCCACGCTGAATAAAACAAAAAAACAAGTATCTGGTGTCTCAAAACCATCAATAGTTAGAATGAGTTACGTTTCACCCTCTACAAAAGAGAAAAGATATATCACAATTAGTAAAACGGACAAAAAAGCATTTCTTGAAAAACTAAAACTATCTGAACAAAGTTTACGTGATTTAAAAAAACTAAATAAAGAAAATTTTAAAACTGCAACAGTTGATAAACCAAACACTTACGCAATGATATCTAATAGATTTTTTTTAAAATACTCGGAAAAACTTGTTCCATTAGTTAGCGATCTTAATCAAGATTTAAAAAAAGCAAATATAAGATTTTTGTTATCGACTTATCTCTCTATGGCAATAATGTCAATGATACTCTCTTTTGTCTTAGGTGTTTTAATTTTTATAATAATAATTCTTATTAACTCAAATAATTGGATTTACTTTTTAATTCCCTTTGGTTTGACCGGACTAACGATGACAGGATTTTATCTCTATCCTGCAGGTGAAGCTGACACAGTTCAAAAGAAAATTTCTCAAGAGTTACCTTTTGCAGCAATTCATATGGCGGCAATTGCAGGTTCAAATATTGAACCAACTAAAATTTTTAAAATTATTGCAGCATCGAAAGAATACACTAATATAGGAAAAGAAATGAAAAAGATAATCGCACAGGTAGATATTTATGGATATGATTTAGTAACTGCTTTGAAAAATGTTGCAAGACAAACATCGAACAAGAAACTTGCAGAGTTATTTTCTGGATTTGCTACAAATATTGCAACGGGAGGAGAACTAAAGAGTTATATTGAAAAAAAAGCAGAAAACTATTTATTAGATTATCGATTAGAAAGAGAAGAATACTCTGAAACTGCTGGAACATTTATGGATATTTATATTTCTATTTTAATTGCAGCACCGCTAGTCTTAATGATGATGTTTATTGTTATGAACGTTGCTGGACTTGGAATGGGCGGCCTATCAATTACGAGTTTACTCTTCCTAAGTATCGTAGGAATTATAATAGTCAATATCATCTTTCTTACAGTATTAAATGCTAAACAACCAAATGTATAATGAAAATTAAAAAAACACAGTGGATGGGGCTAGGAATTGGTATAGTGATGGCTATAATCTCTCTATGGCTCTTTTATGGAAACAGATTACTGTACTTTCTTCTTATCATCTCCTTAGTCATTAGTACATTACCGTTTATGATGAGTTTTATTTTAAATCAAGATTTACAAAAGAAAAAAGAAGAAAAATTTCTAGAGTTCTCACGGGATTTAGTTGAAAACGTTAAATCCGGGACGCCAATTAGTAAGAGCATTCTTAATTTAAAGAATAGAGATTATAGCGAACTAAATCCCCATATTCAAAAACTAGCTAATCAATTAGCATTAGGGCTCACTTTAACACAAGCATTGAAAACATTTGCAAGGGATATTAATAGTAAAACTATCACTCGAGCAGTAGGACTTATTTCCGAAGCTGAAAGAGCTGGTGGAAAAATAGAATCGATTTTAGAATCAGTCGCTAAATCAATCAATCAAATTGAAAATTTGAAAAAAGAACGAAAAGCAGCCGTTTCAAATTTAGTAACTCAAGGTTACATTATCTTCATGGTTTTTATTATAATCATGTTAGTTTTAGAATTTAAAATCTTACCCCTCGTATCTGATTTATCTACCGGCGGAGGGTTAAATATTAAAATTAATAAAGTAAGTGCTGATGAATTTAGTATGCCTCTCCTAGTAATGATTCTGGTGCAATCTTTTTTTGCAGGACTTGTAATCGGTAAACTTTCTGAAGGAAGTATTAAAAACGGGATTAAACATTCATTCATCTTACTCACATTGACATTGTTAATAACAACTGGAGCGAAAGCGTGGTTTGCTTAGGTAATTTTATAAATATCATTGTTATCAAAGAATTATGATAAAGAAAAAGGGTGCTGCACATCTAGAAATGATAATCTCCTTCGTGTTTTTTTTAGGATTTGTGTTTTTTTTATTTTTAACTCTAAAACCTTATGATATGACTGTATTATCCAGCTCAGTAGTTGCCGGACTTTACGATTCTTTTGAAGAACGAATACATACAAATCTGACAAATTTTTTCCTAAAGGCAGAGTATACTGGACCAAGTTCTTGCTTTTATATTCAATTACCTAACGAAATTTTTGAATATGGTTTTACAAAGAGTCTTGTCACAGACGTTTCTGATGTTGAAATAAGCTCAGAATTTGAAAACAACAATTTGAATATAAACTCTAACGAAATTTTTTACAAAGTTGCAATTTCCCCCGAATTTCATAATAATGATTTAAGTAGTTGTGAACAATTATCAAACTATTCCCTAGGAAGTTTAATTGAACGAAGAGTAAGCTCTTATCATTCATTAGTCAATATGTCCACAAGGTATATAGAAGATTATGAAAATCTAAAATATGATTTGAATGTTCCAGACGTTTTTGATTTTGGAATCACATGTAAAGAATTACCTGAGATTAATATGGAACGTCTTGTTCCCAGCTTAGGAGATGTTGTCTCTCGAAATTATGTCTTAGAAGTTTTAAAAGATACGGGAGAGGTTATAAATGCCAGGTTCACAATAAAAGTATGGTAATAAATAAAATGTTAAATGTAACACGAGATTTTTCAAATGATGAAAACTAAACGAGGTTGGATTAGGATTTTAGAAGCAACAATAGCGGTATTAATGGTAAGCGGAATTTTGATTGTTGTTTACTCAAGATATAATGACCGAGGCACTGGTCCAGAAGATTATATTTATAGTTTGCAGAGACAGATATTGAGAGATATTTCTTCAAGAACAGATTTAAGAAGTTATGTACTCACCGAGAATATCGTCCCCTTAGACAATTATGTAAATGAAAAAATTCCAACCACATTTAATTACTCACTGAAAATCTGTAATTTCACTAGTCCTCCTACACCTTGTAAGTTAGATGCTACAGACTTTATTGCCACGATGAATACAGACATTTATGCCGAAGAAATCATTATCTCTGCAGATTTCGAAACCTATAGTCCTAAAAAAATAAAACTCTTTGTTTGGGAACATATCTGATAATCTCATTTAAAAATTAGAATCTTCATACTATTCTTTCAGCAGAGACAATTCATTCGTAAGGTTTATTAGTTTAGTATTGGTTTTTATTTTATGCCATTTGACGTTATTATTGGAAGAAATGAAAGTGATAAAAAAATTTTCGGAAAAAGAGGATTAGCCTATCTCGGAAAAACCTATGTGACTATGGGAAACTATACTTCTCTCTCTAATCCTATATTCATGGACATTGCTAGAAGCCACGTTATTCTAATTTCTGGAAAACGAGGTTCAGGAAAATCCTATACTATTGGAGCAATAGCCGAAGCATTATCAACTCTCAGCATCGAAGAATCAGGAAATATTGCTCCTTTAATCTTTGATACGATGGGAATTTTTTGGACAATGAAATATAAAAATGAGAAAGACCAAGAACTTCTTAACGAATGGGGCCTAAAAGCAAAAAACATCCCTATAAAAGTATTCGCACCATTTGGTTATTATCAAGAATATAGGGACAAAGGAATTGAAGTAGACGCCGAGTTTGCAATTAAAATCAGTGAACTTGACCCTGCAGATTGGGTAACACTTTTTGAACTAAATTTTACAAACCCTATAGCAGTTGTTATTGAGTCCGTAATCGGAGAGTTAAAGGAAAATAGAAAAAGTTTTAGTTTTAAAGATATTTATACTTTAATCGAACAAACTAAAAATGTAGAACAAGAAATTAAAAACTCTGCAATGGCTCTTTTCGACGCTGCTAAAACTTGGAAGGTTTTCGACGAAATAAAGGGAACATCCATTCAGAATTTGATTTCAGCTGGACAAACAACAGTAGTTGATTTATCGATGTATGCCTCAATAGGAAATTTTAATGTTCGAGCACTGATTATCGGTTTGGTTTCAAAAAAGATTTTTAATGAAAGGATGATAGCACGAAAGAATGAGGAGATTCAGGCAATACAACATGGATTTAATTATTCAAAATACAATATCGTTAGAGAGATACCTTTAGTGTGGATTCTTATAGATGAAGCTCACGAATTTTTACCAAAAGAAGGAAAAACACCAGCAACTGATGCATTAATTCAATTATTAAGAGAAGGACGACAACCAGGGATTTCAGTTATTATGGCAACACAACAGCCCGGAAAAATTCACACTGATGCAATATCGCAATCAGACATCGTAATTTCACATAGAGTTACAGCAAAGCTGGATGTTGGAGCTCTGAACGATATCACTCAAAGCTACTTATATGAAAGTATCTCATCAAAACTAAATAATCTCCCAAGATTAAAAGGTTCTGCAATTATTTTAGACGACAATTCAGAGAGAATTTATCCAATGAGAGTAAGACCTAGATTTACCTGGCATGGCGGTGAAGCTCCAACCGCGATTAAAAACATCGACGAAGAATTATAAATCTGAATTAGAAATTCTAATATTTATTCCAAACAAAAGTAGTAATAAAAATAAATGTTAAAGTTAATGCAAGTTGTCTATCAAAAGCATAAGAAATTATTGTGATAAACGCAAGAATCCAAAGGAGAATTGGAAAATATGGAACTTCAGTATAAATCTTTTTTTCATCTTTTGTAACTTTTGCAAGTATTAAACCAAGGGGAATTGCAAATAAGAGTAATAAATATTCTATCATAATCTTTTTAATCACTAGAGATTATTAAATGTTATGAAACTCATCGATATACATGCACACCTCGAAAGTTCCCAGTTCAAAAAAGATTTGAAAGAAGTAATAGAACGAGCTAAAAAAGCAGGAGTTACAACAATAATTAATTCAGGAGTAAATCGAGAAACAAATCGAGAAACCTTAAAACTCTCGAAGGAATATGAAATTATTAAATGTAGTTTCGGAATTTATCCAATTGATGCCATCGCAAAAGAAATTGAATTTAACGGTGAGGAATTTCCAAGAGACATTAAATCATTTGATGTCGACGAAGAACTCGATTGGATTGAAAAAAACAAAAATAGTTGCGTTGCGATTGGTGAAGTCGGACTTGATTATAATTGGCCAGATTTTACCAAATACAAAGAAAAACAAATTCAAATTTTTGAAAAAACTATTATTTTAGCAAAAAAAATTGATAAGCCCTTGATTATTCACTCTAGAAAAGCCGAACTTGATGCTATAAATATTTTAGAAAAACACAAATGCAAGAAAGTTGTGATGCATTGTTTTAGCGGGAAAAAAAGTTTGATTAAAAGATGTTTTGAAAATGGATGGTTCTTTTCAGTCCCTCCAGTGATTACTCGATTAGAACATTTTAAGATGCTAGCAAAGATTGTTCCACTTAAACAAATTTTAACCGAGACAGATGCACCATACTTATCTCCCATTGCTGGAACAAGAAACGAACCCGCAAATGTTACCATTACAATAAAAGAAATCGCAAAAATAAAAAACATTGATGAAGAAACAATAGCAGAGCAAATATTTAATAATACAAAAGCTTTATTTAATATATAAAATGGAGTGGTATATTATTGCTTTAACGGCAGCGTTCTTTTCAGCTTCAGCGGCGATTCTAGAAAAAAAAATCTTATTCAAAGAAAAAGCACTTTCACTTTCACTCATTCTAGCATTATTTAATCTTGTCTTAGTTATTCCTTTCTTCTTCTTTATCGAATATGATTTGGTTACTTCCTCAGGATTACTTGTTTTATTTTTAAAATCAATCCTCGGTGCTTTCGCATTTTTGTTCACTATGAAAGGAATGAAGAATTTAGACATCAGCAAAGCATTGCCTTTACTCGTTTTAACTCCTGGATTAGTCGCCATTTTTGCATTTATTGTATTGGGAGAACCTTTAAAATTAATCGAGATTGGAGGAATGGTTTTATTATTGGGAGGAACTTATATTTTGCAACTAAAAAAGAAAGAAGAAATTTTAGAACCTGTAAAAGAATCCCTCAAGCCAAGAGGTAATCATTATATTATCCTTACATTAATTTTATTTACAATAACCTCAATCTTAGACAAAGCCATTCTTAAAAACTATAATGTTCCGTTGAATGCATTTATGGCTTTTCAGCACTTATTCTTTGCGATAATTTTTATATTCTTAGCAATTATGTATTCTAGAAATGTAAATTTGAAAAAGTCATTTAAATTTTCCTGGAAATTAATTTCCACTCTAGCAGTGATTACAATCATTTACAGGTATTCATATCTCTACGCCGTAAAAATTGCCCCTGTCGCCCTAGTCCTATCAATAAAAAGAATCTCTGTTTTCTTCGCAGTTCTAATAGGTGGAAAACTTTTCAAAGATTTAAGTTTAAAAAGAAGAGCCATCGCAACTGCAATAATGATATTAGGAGCCGTTTTGATAATTACTGCCTAAATAAGAATTTGTAAATTATTACTTAATCCTAGGGAGTTCATATTTCGGATGAACTGGTAAAACCAATAATTGATTTAAATCATGATAATGAAGTTGCCTTTCTCCCCTTCCATCTGCAATATACATTTGATAAACTTCGTTATCAAATCCACTCCAGGATATAACTCCATGAGCCCAATTTTCATGAAGATCGTTAATAATTACTTGTTTCCCTCGATTATCCTGAATTACTTTTCTTTTACTGTCTACGTCTTTACCTAAAGTAATTTCTTCAAGTATCATATAACTCTCGTTTACAAGAAGTATAAAAAGATTTTGATAAAAATTCATCAATTGTCAGTAGCAATATTAAAATAAAAAACTATTTCTCAACCCATCCAACTTTCCCATCTAACAAATTTCTAAGCTGTGGCCATTTTTCTTCAAGAGTTGGTTCTATCGATTGATAAATTACTCCTAAGGGAATTTTTCCTTTCTTTGAATTATAGTCAAATTCATCCGCTAATCTTTCGGCAATTTTTTTATCCTTATTATCTTTAACCTTATACATTTGTGAATCTTTATTATTCGCATCCAAATTAAATATCAAACAATCCTGAATTACTTCTACAAAAGAAAATCCTTTATGATTAATCGCCTTCGTAAAAATTTCTACCATATGAGAAATATCCCTCGCAGAAGTCCTTGCAATAAACGTTGCCCCACTTGCCAAAGCAACTTTCAAAGGATTCATAGGTTTATCAAAAACACCCAAGGGGTTTGCTTTCGAGACATAACCTTGTTGAGATGTCGGAGTTGGTTGCCCCGTCGTTAAAGAAAACGATTGATTGTCATGAAGAATTAAAGTCATATCAGAATTATACTTAAACGCATGAATAAAATGCGAAATCCCTTCGGCATAAACTGCCCCATCACCTGCAAATACCAAAACCTTCAAATTAGGATTTCCAAGTTTCATCCCAATTGCCGTCGGAATAGCTCGTCCGTGGAGACAATAAATTCCCGAAAGATTTAGATAATCAAAAATTTTTGAGTTACATCCAATATCTGTAGTAATTGCAAAATCTTCTTGTTTAAACTTTTTATTATCAATCAATTTTGAAATCGTTTGCTTTACACTTTCAAGTATCATATGGTTTGGACAACCCAGACACCAAGTAATTTCCGACGAAGTTTTCAATTTATCTTTTGTATTCATAACAACCCTCCAATCAAATGCCCTAATTCATCCGAACAAAAAGGTCGCCCATTGTACTTCAAAAGTCTATTCTCTATTTTAATCCCCGTCTTCTCACGAATAAGTCGCCCAAGTTGCCCAGTCACATTACACTCAACCAAAATTACCTTATCTGCCTTTTCCATTTCCTTTTTAATTTGCGAAGATAAAGGTTTCATATATAAAACTTGAAGAAACTTCGCATCAAGATCTTTTATCGAATCCTTAATCGCACCCGAAGTTGAACCCCAACCAATAATAAGATTTTTTGAATCTTTCTTTCCGTAAATCTTAATCATCTCAAAGTTATCTTCTATAAACTTCTTAGCATGTTTATACTTCTCAATCCTTGCATCAGTATTTTTTTCTGTCAAAACATCAGACTCTGTAGAATTCCCAAATCTATCCATCTCATAGGAAGATGCTTTTATTATATTACTCCCAGGAACTTTTCGAGTAACTTTAAACTTTGGAGTTTTATCCGGAGAATCAACAGAAGAAAACTCAGATTCAGCAAGATGTTTATCACCAAGAATAATTGATAAAATCCTAAATTTTTCCGCAAGGTAAAGTGCTTCAGAAGTTTTCTCAATTGCTTCAATAGGATTACCTGGAGCAAGAACAATTCGGGGAAACTCTCCATGTCCAGCTCGAAGTGCAATATCTAAATCCGATTGAGAAGTGTAAGTTGGAACTCCCGTCCCCGGCCCAGGTCGAGAAGCCAAATAAACCGTCAATGGAATCTCAGATATACCTTGAAGAGATAACGCCTCCCCCATCAAATCAAATCCTCCACCTGAAGTTCCAGTCATAACTTTTGCACCAACAAAAGAAGCCCCTAATGCCATATTTGCGACAGCGATTTCATTTTCCGATTGGAAAACCATTAACTTATCCTCAACTTGATTCTTTGCAAGTTCGTTCATTGCGTTAGTAGCAGGAGTCATCGGATAAGAAATATATAAATCCAATCCGGAATTCCGTGCACCAATCGCGATAGCTTCACTTCCGGATAAAATCCTCGGCGGGTTCTTAAGTTTTTTTAAATTATAAATATTCTGTTGAGAATCAAATCCTTTCTTCGCAGAGATAATTGCTTCACGGTTTTTCTCAAATTGAGACTTTATCTCATCCCCCAACTCTTGTATAGGAATTCCTAAAAGTTTTATCAAAGCCCCTGCAAGAGCAACATTCAGATTTTTTCCTTCATTCTCAAACAAACTCGCAGAGATTACAACGCCTCCTTTTCTCAAACCCGACTTATGAATTTGAACAGTTTGTTCATCTAGAGCAACCAAAATATCTGCAAAAGCTTCATGACTCTCAATAGAAACATCCGAAATTGAAACTACATTAAAATTATGCCCTCCCCGAATTAACGATTGATAGTCTCTATAATTAAAAGTAAAATAACCATAATTTGCAAGAACATTTGAAACGATCTCAGAAACCTTATTTATCCCCTGACCAGCTCTCCCACCGATAATAATACTCAACCTCATATGACCTCAAAGAAGAGAAGTTATTTAAAGTTTTGTTTGTATATTGAACTATGGAAAAAATTGTAACAATTGGCGGAGGAACCGGACAGTTCCAGATTTTAAAAGGACTCCGAGATTGTGAATGCGAAATCACCGCAATAACCAACGTCTCAGATAATGGAGGTTCTTCCGGAAAACTAATCGATGAATACGGAATTTTACCTCCGGGAGACATAAGACAATGCCTTGTTGCATTAGCCAGTAAAAAAGATGAAAAAATCTTGAGAGAATTATTCAACTACCGATTAAAAGATGGGCATAGCATGGGGAATTTAATTATAACGGCACTAGCAGATATTAGTGGAGGTTTTATCTCAGGCGTCAGAGAAACAGGAAAATTATTAAATATCTCCGGACAAGTTCTTCCAGTTTCGAGCAACAAATTTAAGATATATGCTGAAACTACCGACGGTAAAATTTTAAACGGGGAGGAAGCAGTTTCCTATTCTCAAGAAAATTCCCGAATCAAAAGACTTTTTGCAAAAGAAAAAGTTTTCTTATTAAAAGATGCCGGAGAGGCAATAAGAAACGCGGACAAGATTGTAATTTGTGCAGGAGACTTGTATGGGAGTATTCTTCCCAACTTTTTAGTTAATGGGATACTCGAAGCATTACAAGAATCTTCGGCCAAGAAAATCTATGTATGTAACTTATTCACAAAAAAAAATACTGAAGGATTTAAAGCAAAAAACTTTGTAGAAGAAATTGAAAAATACTCTCAGATTAAATTAGATAGAATTATTGTCAATTCACGAAATCCTTCATCAGAAGTTTTAAAAAAATATATCGAAGAATATTCTTTATTTGTCGAGGATGACTTAGGAGAAGATTCACGAGTTATCCGAGGAGATTATGTTGCCGAGTATCCTTTTGAACGAAAGACAATTTTTAGACATGTTCCTGAAAAAATCGCACAGGCAATCTTGGAAATTTAACGTTGAATAAATAACATTCACCTCTTGATTCCAACCTTATCTTGGGAAAATATCTAATCTCATGACCCCTTATTTTTATTAATTATATCTTTAATTTTTCCTACAGAATCTGGATTTACCAGCGTCATTAACCCTTGAGGTTCTTCATCGATTAATAATGATTTTAAAATCCGCCTCATAATTTTGCCCGATCTCGTTTTCGGCAAATCAGGAACAAATAAGATCATTTTAGGTCTTGCCGTCGGACCAATTTTTATATCAACATGTTTTTTCAATTTCTTTTCCAGTTCCTTCGAACTCTTTCCCCATTTCAGCACCACAAACGCAACCGGAACCTGCCCCTTAATTTTGTCCGGCATCGGAACAACCGCACAATCCTTTACATGCCAGTTATCGTGTATCGCGTTTTCCACTTCTGCCGTCGAAAGCCGATGTCCCGCGACTTTCATAACATCATCTGTTCGCCCGGTAATTCTAATTAATCCATTTTGCAAATACGCTCCATCGCTAGTATCATACATTGTCTTGAATTTTTTCCAGTAGGTATCCACATATTTTTTGTGATTGTTATAAACTCCGTGAAGCATTCCTGGAGCAAATGGACTTTGTTGTACTAAAAACCCAGAAGTTCCATTTGGCACCCGTTCTCCTTTTTCATTTACAATTATGTGCTTAGTCCCAGGGAAACTTATCCCCGAAACTGTTGGGACAAATGGACCTATACCAGGCAAAATATTAATTAATGTTCCACCAGTTTCAGTTTGCCACCATGTATCAATCACGGGGCACCTCTTTCCCCCGATTTTGTTGAAATACCACATCCACGATTCATTGTCAATTGGCTCTCCGACGGTTCCAAGTATTTTTAGCGAGGACAAATCGCATTTATCAATATATTTTTTGTCAATGCCCATGAACATTCTGATTGCTGTCGGAGCGGTATAAAAAATACTAACTTTATTATCTTGAATTATTTCCCACCATCTTCCCGGGTCGGGGAAGTCCGGTCCGCCCTCATAGATTAATGAGGTAGCTCCAGTTAATAGCGGACCATACATTGCATAGGTATGCCCAGTTATCCATCCGACATCCGCTGTGCACCACATTATATCGTCGGAATGAAGGTCAAAATTCCATTTACATGTCCAGTATGCCTGTGTTGCGTATCCGCCAGTGTCATGAACAATTCCTTTTGGCTTTCCGGTTGTCCCGGAAGTGTAAAGTATAAACATGGCATCCTCGGAATTCACCATTTCTGGCTTGCAATAGGAATCTGCCTTTCCCAACTCATCATCAAAGTCCGAGAATTTTCCACCTCTCGATTTTTTACTGATTCTATTAACCACAATAATTTTTTCGATTGTTGTTTTTTTGGCGGCTTTTTTTGCTTTTTTCAAAAGTGGTTCCGGCTTACCACGTCGATAATATCCGTCGGAGGTAATTAGCACTTTCGCCTTGCCGTCTTGAATTCTTGCTTTCAATGCATCTGCGGAGAATGCACTAAAAACGACGGAATGGATAGCACCGATTCTTGTGCACGCAAGCATTGCCACCAAAGCCTGCGGAACCATCGGCAAATAAATTGAAACTACATCGCCCTTTTTAATTCCGTATTTTTTGAGAACATTCGCGAATCTATTTACTTTATCATATAATTCTCCGTAAGTTATTTTCGTCGGTTTTTCGTCGGTTGGTTCGGGCACCCAAATCATTGCGATTTTATCCGGGTTACCTAAATGCCTATCAACACAATTCACACAAAAATTTAATTTACCTCCCCTAAACCATTGAAAATATGGCAATTTCTCAACATAACCATCTCCCTCTGCCCATTCTTTTTCCCATGTCAAGCCCTCCCTCGCCAAGCCTTCCCAAAATTTTACAGGGTCTTTTTCAGCCTTGTTATATATTTTTACATCACTCATATTCGCAATTTTTTTCATTGCATCACTCGGCCAAAAAATTCCATTTTTCTTTACTACATATTGAATGCCCTTATTTTTTTTCATTTTTTGTCTATAAATTTTTGTTTTTCTTTTGTGCCCTTGTACCACAGCATTTTTGTGTAACCGGTATTATCTATACAGTCACGGTCAATTTCTAAAAGATCCAGTATCTCCTCTATTATCCTTCGTGCTTTTTCAATTTCAGGTTTCTGACATAAATATTCTATCTCTATGAACCAACCCAAATGTTTCACATTGTTCAATTCAATCGATGCTCTCTCATCTTCTTTAAACTTATAAGTTTCGTTATATTTAATTTTCTTAACCCATTCGCTAAATCCCAAATCATTAAACAACGCAAGCAAATCTTTGACCTCTTCCTTGCCTTTCAATTTAAATTCAAACTCCTGTTTTATCACAATATCTTTTGTCCAAAGTCTTTTCAAATGTTTTTTAAAATTAACTTCAAATTCGTCTTTTGTCGCCCGTATTCTAAACGCTTTTTTCGGATAAGCTCTTTTTATTATTCTCCTCACCGCAAAATAATCATCCGACTTTTTGCCCCTCTTCTCAAATTTCGCAATTTCCTTTATCTTCTTCCGAATTTCAGAAATATTAGAATCATCAACTTTCACTTTTGTTTCAACTTCCAACCAAACCATCTTATCACCTAATAATTTAAAATAAATATTGTTTATAAATATTCGTGAAAAATTACATCAACCCGCTCTCATCAATTCCAGAATCTTCTTCTGGTGATTCTGATAAATTCTTCTGAACTGACTCAGCTTTAAGATCATCAGAATTAATAGAATTAATTATTTTCTTGAATTCCTCGAACTTATCCGCCGGAATTCTTAGACCCTTTTTTGTAGGACCAGTATAAGATGCACTTTGAGTAAATTCTCTAATATCAATACCAACTCTTCCATTATACTCTTTAATCCCCACTACAATTTCCGTAGTAGTCCCTTGATACTCTCCCTTTGAAATTTTCCCAATATCTTTTTCCATAATATAGTCTAACATCAATTCTTTATAAATATTTAGATAAAAAAGGAGACTAGAAAACCGAAGCTAACTAGCCTCCACACTTAACCGAAGTCAAGCGGCTCAACCGAAGTTGAACAAATAATTACCGCATTCAAGGATTATAAAGTTTTCCAACTATCTTTTAGGGACTACAAAGAACAACATTAACAATAGACTGATGAATTCATTAGTTTTAAAAACGAAAGTTTCTAGATTCTTTTATGCTCACATCGCATAATGGTATTGCGCCGCTCTGCTAAGGCGGACCCTTCGGGGTACCCCGGTTCGATTCCGGGTGTGAGCGTTTTTTCTAGAATCGAACAGTTCGATGTCCGAAGAAATTGCTCGAATTTCTAAACTGAGAATAATCGAAAGAGTAAAATAAATTAA
Organism: archaeon; assembly: GCA_043810285.1. Lineage (GTDB taxonomy): Archaea > Nanobdellota > Nanobdellia > Pacearchaeales > GW2011-AR1 > JAGVXH01. The sequence goes on along the minus strand of JBDROH010000020.1, from coordinate 19,856 downwards.
AAAGATTTTTATATTCATTTAATTTATTATTTAAAATGGGAATTCTAATAAAGAGGAAACCAGAATTATTCCATTTTAATAGAATTACAAAACTTGCTATCGTCGGATTATTAGGTTCTCTTTCTTTTGCTTATATTAATACTATCTGGGCAGTATATTTAGACAGTTTTATTAGTAACACAATAATAATAGGTTTCTTTTCCGCTTTTTTGACAGTTATCGGGTTTTTATCCTGCTTCCTACTAGTTCCAATTATTGAGAAACACAATAAGGCTAAGTTATTTTCTCTTTCCCTTTTCCTTTTTATAATTGCCTACTTGCTTTTTTCATTCAATAAAAATATTTATTTGATGATTCTTATTTCTATATTGGTTACATTATTATATTCACTAAGAACAATTAGTTTTGGAATTCTTATAAAAGACAACTCTTCCGAAAAAAAACTTTCAAAAAATGAGGGTATAATTTATACTTTAATGAATATTTCATGGGTTTTGGGTCCTCTAATTGCAGGATATGTGGCTACATGGTTTGGAATTAGAAATGTTTTTATTTTAGCGGCAATTTTTATCTCTATAAGTTTATTATTTTTTAAATTTGCCAAGATTAATAGCAAGAAAAGGAAAAATAGAAACGATAACAACGCTTTAAGGAATTTTCTTGCATTTTTTAGCAATAAGAAAAGAGTTATTGCTTATTTTCTTGGTGCCGGAATTAATTTTTGGTGGGCATTAATTTATCTTTTTATCCCATTAATGATTTTACATTCCGGATTAGGAAATTTAGAAATAGGTTATTTTTTATTCGCAGTTGCAGTACCTTTAATTTGTTTTGAGTATTTCTTTTCTAAGTGGGCAAGTCAGCATGGATTTAGTAGTATTTTCAAATTAGGTTATCTTATTGTAGCAATTTTTTCAATATCCTGTTTCTTTTTTTCTAATATTTATATCATCCTTGCACTTTTGTCTTTGGCCAGCATCGGTATGGCTATGATAGAACCAACAACGGAAGCATATTTTTTTGATATTTTAAAGAAAGAAGAAATAGACCGATTTTATGGCCCGTATAACACTGCTGTAGATACTGGAAGTTTTCTTGGAAAGTTTTTTGCTTCAGTCTTGCTTATCTTATTGCCATTTAAATTTATCTTTTTATTATTTGGAAGTGTTATGTTTATATTATGTTTACTTTCTTTTAAAACAAAAAGAATTGTAGAATCTAGATCTAATTGATAGACTATTTTAAAGAACTTTTAAGTTTTATCTGAATTGTTTTTAAAAACTACATTAATAAAATAAACAATTACAAAAAATAAATACTAAGAATGAGATAATTCTATTATCTTTTTCAAATGTTTTTTTGCAGCTCTTCTTCCCAACTGTATTACTTTTGACGCACTCTTAAAATCAAATGAATCAATGTTTCGTGTTTTTATTTGAACGAATAACTTATCCTTTTCTTTACTTCTTCGTTGTCCGACTATTTCATTTACCATAATACTTGCAACTGCAGAAAGAAGCTCAAATGTTCCCCCGCCTTGTTTATAATTAATCCTTGAAGGTAATGCATTTACAGCAATAACATTTTCTGCTTTTTCTTTTGCATATTTTTCAGGCAAAGGATCTATAACTCCTCCATCAACAAGAAGCATATCTCCTATTTTAACCGGCTGGAAAATTCCTGGAATTGAAATACTAGCACTAATACTCTTCAACAAACTACCTTTTTCAAGATAAACTTCTTTTCCAGTTTTCAAATCTGTTGCAATTGCAGTAAACCCTATTCCCAAATCCTCTATTTTTTTCTCCTCGATAAACTTTTTAATAAACGTCTCAATTTCTTTAGTGTCGGTATTCCCTTTCTTAATTTGATTTGACAAAAGGAGTGATAAAATTTTATTTCTAGAAAGTTTAAGAATTTTTTTCTTAAACTCCTTTAATTTCCCCACCGCATAGATTCCTCCAATAAGAGCCCCCATACTTGTTCCAACGATATAATCTATTTTTATATCATTTTCTTCGAGAACTTCTAAGAATCCAATATGAGCTAACCCTCGCACACTTCCTCCAGATAACGCCAGAGCTAAACCTCTTTTTTTAATAAAACCCATAAATTATATTAAGCTAGAGATGTTTTAAAGTTTCTTATTAGATAATTTTATAAATCATTACTTCCTCTAACTAATGTAGGTCAGGTCGGCGAGCTAGCCCCTCGCTATTCGCAAACGGGCTTTATGGCGAACTGCAAGGCAAGACGTGAGATGAATCTCTCGATGTTATTGATTTGACGTTGAGGTTTTGTCCTTTTTGATCTTGCCTTGATGAATCGGGTCAGGTCGGGAACGAAGCAGCCCTAAGTTGAGGTTTAGGTGCTTAAAGGGTTGCAGAACTGAGAATAATCAGTCACCTCTCGACGGAGAATTTGAGCAACTTGTCGGACCTACATTAAATTTATAAAGTCCTTAATTATTAAACTATAATGGTGATATCAAAACGTGCACAAATTTTCTTGCTCGCTGCAGTCATAATTTCTTCAATTATAATTAGTTTAGGAATTACTGCAAATCAAGCAAGAATAAATCAAGAGCCTAAAAACTTTTATGATTTCAGTTATGAAGTTCAACGAGAGATAGGGGCCGTAATGGACTATGAGATTTATACAAATTTTTCAGATGAAGAAGACCTAGAAGAATTTGTAGATATTCTAGCGGCAAATATTCAAGACAATGATCCTAACTCAACTTTTATGTTTATCTATGGGGACAATACAGGTATGACTCTAAAGTCTTATAATTCCAAAAAACCAAAAGGGACAAACACTATCTCAATTGGAACATTCTATGAAAACATTGACCAACAGAGCAAAGATAACGGCTCCAAAGAAACTTTAGATGAAGAGGATTTAGAAGGAATTAACGATATTGTTGTAGAATTTGAAGACAATGAAGTTTCATTTCCAGTTTCAAAATTCCGTCAAGTTATTTTCTTAATACAAAAGGATGTTGGAGATGAAAGATTTGTTACCTCTAAATAAGAATGCAGTAAGTAATATAATTGCTTATGTTTTATTAATCTCCATTACAATTGCACTTTCAGTGTTAGTTTACAATTGGTTAAGATTTTATGTTAGCGAAGAAAATGTAGAGCAATGTCCTGATACTGTCAAAGTTATTATTAAAGATTATAATTGTGTTTCTGGAACAGATGGTTTTTTGAATGTAACTTTAAAAAATAAGGGCCTATTCAGCGTCGATGGATATACTCTTAGAGTTCACGATAATCCTGATGCAGAATTTGGGTTTTATACTTTAACAGATACCGGTTCACCAATGACTCCAGGAGAAGAAAGTACAACTAGCTACCAATTTACTGAAGATTATAACGGAAAAACCTTTACAGATATCACCTTAGTAGAAGTTCAACCATTCTTGATAAAAAGTGGAGAGATAAATTGTAGGTCTTACGCAAGTCAAGAGATTATTTGCCAATAAAAGATAAAATTATAAAGGCATTTTATCATAAATAGTTTATGAAGGAGAGGTTATTAATCTTACTTATCGGAATTTTTGTAATAGGAATCGTAAGCGGAGCAGATTCTAACACTCAATCAAACTTTACCATTTTAGGATGTGACTTTAGAGAAACAGGACTTCTAGCAGGAACTTGCTCTTCTGAAAAAGATTACTTTTGCAATTATGAAGACGGAGATTACATTCTATACGATACTATTTACGATAACTTTGGATGTTCTAAAGGTGTCGCAACTCACCTCTTAGGAGAACCTTCTTGTTGCCCCCAAGGGTACTTTTGTGAAAATAGTGCAGAAGGCCCTATATGCAATTTGAGAGAAGGTGATTGTTCAGATAGACTAACCCAAAATGATTGTGAATTAGTTGAATGTTATTGGTTACCTGTAGACGGAGGAATTTGCATCGAGTCACCATCAGATTACAGTTGTGATATTTACCAAACTTCTGAAGACTGTATTGAGGACAAATTTGGATTAGGACAAATTGGAGTTGGATCAGAAATTTGTGGAACCTACTTTACTGTAGAGGATATAGTATATCTTCACAGAAACTGTAGTTGCAGATGGGATACTAGTTGTGAAATAGGTTCAGATATTGTAGAAGAAATATATAATGGCACAATAAACTCATTTGAATGCAGAAAAAGTTTTGGAATTGGAGACTGTATTAATGGTACTCAAATAATCACTTGGGATGCAACTCCTCAAATCATCGAAGGTTACCCTTCAGGTATTCCCTTACAAGTTCTAGAAGCAGCAAAATGTATAGATAATTCAGTAGGAGCAGAAAGAGTATGCGGTCTATCTAGTCTAAAACTATTCGGATTTAGTTTATTCTCCTTTTTTATGTCCTTAGGAATAATAGGATTATTCTATTTTCTAAAGGAATTAAAAGCTCAACAGGATTAGAGAAACATTTATAATCTTTTTACTCCTTAAATTAGCTATGAGGAGAACATTATTAAGCTTAGTTTTAGTCTTAGCTATATCTGGATTTGTCGTAGCAGAATCAACGTCTAATATTCGAACTGATTTTTATATTGGTGCCTTATCTACAGATTCCTCCGAACAAAACTTTCTTTCCAATATGATTGATTGGAATTCCTTAACCCAATATGGAATTGCTACCTTAATTACTCTTGCGATTATTATGGCAATTTCACAGAAAGTTCTTAAACATAAAAAGAAAATAAATAAAAAGAAATTCCCGAAAACTAAAAAAGCTCGTCGTAAAAGTGAAGTTTATAAATAGTAAATACTACTTCATTTTATGAAAAAGTTGTTGTTAATCTTTCTAGCATTCTTCTATCTAATGGGAGTGGCCTCTGCTTCTGTTGAAGTCCATGATTATAATTTCAAAACCATTTATTATCCATATGAAAGAATTTCAGGAGAGATTAATTTAACAATTTCCAATGAAGATTATGCTACTAAATTATATTCTGGAAAAGGTGAAGAAATCCTTTTAAAAGATTTTTTAATTGCAAACGGAGTTGACTACGAATGTTCTCCTTCAGATTGTTCTAATAATTATAACCCTTCTTCTGCATCGACAGAAAAAATATTCAATATTAATTCATATCCCATCTATAGCGGATTTGTTTTAAATGGGACCAACATTATCTTAACCAATCTAGATTTTTCCATCGAGAGTAATTTTGGAACAAATGATAGGACTCCTTTATCTATTGATTTTTTTGAAGACAGTACTTGGAAATTTAATAAATTTTCAGATATTTTTTCATCTAAGATTTGGGGATGTTATAATGCGGATATCCCTTTAATAGGCCCTTTAATTGGAACATCAAGCTATTGTGAAATGATTCCTATTTCAGAAACGGGCGCTTTTAATGTAGGAGTTTATTCAGATAATAACGATGACAAAATTTTAAATATGAAGATTTATCCAGAAGATGGAGGAGGATATTTAGGTGAATGCAATTATAATCCTAATCTTAAAGATGGGTGTAGGATTGATTCGGAAGAAGGACAAACTTTTGAAACAGGATACTACCAGATTTGCGTTTCTTCAAATAGTTTAACAAATTACCATATTTATGAAGAAAATTCTGGAACCAGTTGTGGGTTTGTTTATTCTTTAGGTCCTAGTTCTAGTACAAAAGACTATGCGATTTTTGCCCAAACAGCAAAATATTCTAATGCTAGCTCATTTAGTTCAGCAGACATTGATTTGGCAGGAGCAACTTTAATGGCAGATGACCTCCTTGAAACAAGATTCGATAGAGACTGTTCAAATGGATGTATCCTCCCCTTGGCTCTCTCAGGAGTCTCTCAAACACTTAGAATATACGATGTTCTCTTGCAATACACTCGAAATGGAGAAAATTATCAAGAAAATAATATTTACAATTTAGAATCTATTCCTGCCACCGTCGATTTCTCAGGTGTTCTTGATCTAAGTCTCACAAACTTTAATATTACTTCAAATGGAACATATTCTTTGTATCTTGGAGATAAAAAACTTTTTGAAGAATTAATCGAAAAATTACCTGCACCGATTATTAGTTCACTTTCTCCATTGAATCCTCCTGCAGGAGTTCCAATCAACTATTACATCAATGTTGACTATGGTGTCCCAAACGCTTCTTTAACATATAAATGGGATTTCGGAAATAAAAGTTACACTACTATTACCAATTCCATAGTCCATACATTTAATGAAATAAAAAATTATACAGTTACTGTTGAAGTCAATGCAGGTAAAAATTTAACTTCAAAAAAGAGTTTTATCATTAACACTATCAACCCATCTGAGGCCATTAATATTACACTTTCTAAAAAAGAAGAAGCATTAAATAATGTTATTACAAAAATTAACACTTTCCCTCTTTGGTACCAAGAGGCTTTAGAAGACACTCTTGATATTCCTTTTTATAAAGATGAGTTAGCTAGACTAAAAAAGGCACAGTCTAATGCTATTGAAAACAAAGATTTTTTAGCTATAGCAAAAGACCTTTATTCATTAGATATTCCTATAGAAATTTTTTCAAACGAAGAAACATACCCTTTCCTTTGGACTAAACTCAAGAATGTTAATCCTGAAATTATCGTAGCGATCACAGGAGGTTCTTATGGAGACCTAGAGGAGTATAAAAGCCCTATCATCGATTGGCAAAATCAAAATATTGAAGGTTCTTTTTCAACAAAAATATTCTCAATTTCGAAATGGAACGGGGAAATTATTCCAATTTTTAGAATATATAAGTTTAACCTTAATTCATTAATTGATGATGAAAGTTACTTCGTAATTAATCGTCCTCTAGAAGAAATTTATTTTAACCAGTTATCCGGAGCAAAAAAGGTGGATAATGCAACTGTAATAATCTTAGATAAAAACGAAGATAAAAGTTTTGAGTTTTATCACAAAAGTCCAGATGAAACAACATTTTTTATTTCTCCAAAATTAAGTATGATGATTATAGAATCTAAAATTGATACTACTTGTAATTTTAATAATATTTGTGAAAAAACTTTAGGTGAAACCTCCAGTACCTGCCGTAGTGATTGTAAACCTATCTTAGGTGCAATTGTTAATGTTATTCTATCAATTTTTTTTGCTTTAATTATTTACACAGCCTTACAAATTTGGTACAAACGGCATTACGAGAATTACTTATTTAGCAATCCTCAAGAGTTATACAACCTTTTAATGTATATTACAAATGCACGAGCAAGAGGTCAGACTGAGGCTGTGACCTTTGATACATTGAGAAAAAAGGGATGGTCTAGTGAGAGAATAATTTATGCAACTAAGAAATCACTTGGACAGAGAACTGGTATGTTGGAGATTATCCCTATTGATAAAATTACTGCTTACTTTAGAAATCAAAAAGCAAGAAAGAAATTTGCTACTCCAATCCAACAACAAGATAAAAGAAACATTAATAAGTCAGAGTTCCAAAAAAGATTATAAAATGATTAAAATAATTAAAAATTTTGCAAGACGAATTTTTTCAGGACTTTTCAAAAAAAAAGGTGAGATAAAATTAGGATTCTATGGTTCACCAAACGTTGGAAAAACAAGTTTAGCTAATCGAATCTGCCAAGATTGGTTAGGAGAAGATTTAGGTAGTGTAAGCAAAATGCCCCATGAAACAAGAAAAATCCAAATTAAAGAGAAAGTTATCCTTGAAAGAGATGGGAAAAAAATTGAATTCAAACTAATCGACACTCCGGGAATTGCCACAAAGATTGACTTTGAGGACTTTATGAAATTTGGAATGAAAAGAAAAGATGCACAAAATAGGGCTAAGGAAGCCACACAAGGAATTATTGAATCCATCAAATGGCTCGACGATATGGATGCTGTAGTAATCATGATTGACTCGACAATGAATCCATATTCACAAGTAAATATTACAATTATCGGAAATTTAGTGGCCCGAGAGATTCCTGTTTTAATTGTAGCAAATAAGATAGATTTAAAAAAATCAAATATTAAAAAAGTACAAGGTGCGTTCCCAGAATATGACGTTATAGGAATTTCCGCAAAAAATGGTGATAACATTGAAGAGTTCTATGAAGGACTTTTCAAGTTAGTAAAAAAAATTTAAAATGACTAGTAAAAAAAAGAGTGTAAAAAAGTCTAAGAAGACTGGAAAGAATGATTTGACAATTCATTTTATGCCTTATTCAGAAATTGCAAATAAAAACGTAATAGAACGAATAAAGAAAATTATGGGACTTATCCTAGATAAAAAAATAATTATTCTACAAGGAAAATTAAAACCTGAAGAAGAAGTTAGATTAATTGAGAACTCAATGACATTGATTGGAAACATTAAAGATTTCCAAGGAATTGAAATTGCAGCAATTTCAGGTGAAAGCGAAAACGTAACGTTATTTCATAAAATAAGACATAATATTGCAAAAATTCTCATTGGTGAACAGGACGCCATTACAATAATAGGTCCAGCTTCAATAGTAAAAGAGATTACTCAAGACCCAAAAAAGATTGAATTAATGTTGCAAAGAAAATAGAAAATAAAAAAATTATTCGCAGTCAGAAGTTTCTTCTAAAAGATCAAAATCTCCTTCTTCAATTCCGATATCTTCTAACTCAGACATTTTTTATTATAAACTTTCCCCCTCATCTTCAAGTTCTTCTTCGTCATCAAACTCTTCCTCATCGAGGCAGTTATCCTTATCCGATTCCATTTTACCTCCTTATTAATAATTTCTTGATATAAAGACTATATAAAGATTTCTGTAAATTTATGTAGATTTCGTCGTGATATAGTTGACATAAGTTTCTGTCATAAAATTATGCTCATTTATAGCATAAACTCGAGAACAATCCCGGCTATAAATATAAATATTAGAAGAATTATCACTGGCCATGTAATCGGCATCTGTATTTCAGGATTCCTCCCATTTCGGGTTTTTGCTTTTGCTTTTCTACTAATTAAAATTATCAAGATTCCAGTCAATCCTCCAGAAATTACTCCTCCAATTCCAAGGATAGATACAAACCCAAGGACTTTGAATTTAGAAACCGTAAGATATAAAATTAGTGGAACTAAAGAAGTAAAAATAAAATTTATTATCTTCGAAGTTTTAAAGTCATATCTGAAAGTATCTCGAATGGAATAAGATAAAACAAAGTAAGAAGTAAACATTGTAAAAATTCCAAGAATCGTAATAAAAGGTCCGAAAGATAATGTTGCGACCTCAGTTACACTTTTACCAAGAATGCCTACAAAGATTGAACTAAATAAAATATAAAGGAATATAGGAATAAGAGTCCCAAAAAATATAGCTTTCCTGAATAACTTTTCTTGACCCTTTATCTCTTGACGGAGTTCTGGTATCGAGGTAAATCCTAAGAGGGCAAACATAATAACTCCAATTGGCAGAGCGAAATTTGGAAGGTTGAACGTTATAAGATTTAATGGTTGAACTTGTGGTAGAAGTTTAATAAAGAATCCTAAGATGATTGCTATTATCCCTAGGACGCCCCACGTTTCAATTTTCTTTAATCCTCTAAGTCCTTCTCTCAACAACAGAGTCATAACTAGCCAAAATGCAATACCAAACAATATCGGACTAATATCACCAGGAAACAATCTTGAGAAACTTTCTCCTTCACCTACTAGATACGCCAAAAGTGCAGAATAAATTCCAAAAAGCATTGCAAAAAGCATGGCATACTTTCCCCAAGATCCCAAATATTTTTCAGCATACCCTGACAGTTGATGCACGCCTTTTGTCCGGAGAGTTACTTCACCTAAAGCGAGGTTAACAAAAATCATTACAGCACCGAGAACAACAAGCCAAAACAGTCCTGCCAAAAATCCAGATTGTGCAAAAACATAAGGGAGACCTAAAATTCCTGCCCCAATTATAGTCCCTGTTAGAGTAAATGTTGTAGCCCAAAATTTCTTGTTCATATCATCACCTAAATTACTTAGAACAAGATTGTTTTTAAGAGTTTTGGAATTTACGACAATTTCTCTATTTCAAAACCTCTATCCCCGGCAATTTCTCTCCAGCAATATAATTCAACAAAGCTCCTCCAGAAAGACTAACATGGCCGAACTTTTTTTTAAGCAATTTATATTTTTCAATAGTATCACTTAAATGTCCGCCACCAACCAAACTAAAACCCTTCGACGAAGCAATAGCCTTCAATAAAGAAACCGTCCCCTTGGCAAACCGTTCATCTGCAGAAAAACCAGCCGGACCTTTCATATAAATCGCTTTAGCCTTTTTTATTTCCTTAACATATTTCTCTATAGTATTTTCCCCAATATCCTCAATCTCATACTCTAACGGAAACTCCTTCAACAAAAACTCCTTCCGGGAATTATCCTTCATCACTGCAAAATCTATCGGAGTTTCGACGTTTTTTAATTTCTTTTTTAATTTCAATTTAAACTTTTTATAATCTCCTTTGACAAGAACATTCTTTTCCAAATATTTATTTTGATATCCTAAATCTTTTCCGTTAGCGACGAGACACATCTGACCGAACAATCCACAAGCCAAAACTTTATTTCTTTTCAAAAGTTTAATGTTAGATTCAGGTTTAGCCCCTCCAAGGACATAAAGACAATTTTTAATAGAAATTTTTTCTAAAGCTTTTAATTCTGCTTCGACTAACGGACCAATACATCCTTGTATCTTTTTTGGGAAACCTGTAATCGAAGTATGATCTCGATGACACACGGAAAAAGCGTCATTAATATACAAGTCAAACAAAGGCGATAAATTTTTCAACAAAATATTATTTTTCTTCCTAGGATTAAATTCATCTTCGACAAATCGAACATTATCAAGGAGGATTGCTTCGCCATTTTTCAGTTTTCCTATCGCTCCAATTGCCTTTTCCCCACAAACATCTTGAATAAATTTCACCTGAGTATATTTATTCAATAACTTCACATGTTGTCTTAAATTAAGAAAATCCTTTTTTCCAGGGTTACCTTGATGCCCCAATATCACAATTTTAGCTTTCTGTTTTTTAAGTTCCCGAATAGTTTTTGAAGCTTCCACAATCCTCTCAGATAAAAGAACTTTTCCCCTAAAGACATCGGAATTAATGTCTGCCCTCAATAAAACTCGTTTATTTTTCAAATCGAAATCCTTCAAAGTTTTAATCTTCATTTTAATAATTTAAGAAAATCAATTACTCGACAACTATACCCATACTCATTGTCATACCAAGAAAGAACTTTAACCATATTTCCATTAGTCTTAGTTAATTTAGAATCAAAAATAGAAGAGTGAGGATTCTTTATCACATCTGAAGAAACAATCTCATCCTCAGTATATTCCAAGACATCCTTAATTTTTTTAGCTTCGTCTTTCATCACCTTATTTACTTGTTCAACAGTTACATTTTTTTTCAACGTCGCTACAAAATCTGTAATACTACCACAAGCTACTGGTGCTCTAATAGCCATCCCATCTAATTTCCCACGAAGGGCTGGAATAACATCCATTACCGAAGTAGAAGCACCCGACGTAGTAGGAATTAAATTAATTGCCCCGGCCCTAGATCTTCTAACTTTTCTATGAGTAGAGTCTAAAATATTTTGGTCATTAGTATATGCATGGATTGTAGTAATATACCCCTTCTCTATTCCAAATTTGTCGTCGAGAATTTTTATTATTGGCGTTATACAGTTAGTAGTGCAAGACGCAAGAGAAATTATTTTATCTGTCTTCTTCAAAATTTTTTCATTAACACCCAACACTATCGTAACATCCATATTTTTTCCAGGTGCAGAGATTATAACTTTTTTAGCCCCCGCAGTCAAATGTTTTGAAGCACCCTCTCGACTCGTAAAAACTCCTGTAGATTCAATTACTACGTCGACACTTAATTTTTTCCAAGGAAGTTCTTCAGGATTATCTTTAGAAAAAACCATTATTTTTTTACCATCAATTTTAATAAAATCTTTCCCGACTTCTATTTTCTTATCATAAACCCCATAAACAGAATCATACTTCAATAAATAAACCATCATCTCGATAGTTGACTGATCGTTTATAGCGACGACATTAATACCTTTTTCGATAGCCCTCTTAAAAACAATCCTACCAATCCTACCAAATCCATTTATAGCTACTTTCATTTTACCTCTTATGCTTTTAACTTAATTCAATTTAATAAAGCTTTCTGCTATATAAAAAGATAAAACCCTTACAGACAAAACATTTAAAACAATGTTCTTATAATAATATTTATGAAAAAATATCTGGTGACATTATTTATTATTCTAGGAGTTATATTATTTTCAGTTATAATTTTGAATAAACCCCAACCAGATATTCTGGAAGGAGTTGTGAAATGTATTGGACAAAATTCTGAACTTTATGTTCAAACAGGATGCCACGCCTGTAAGATTCAAGAAGATATATTTGGTGAAAATAAGAACTATTTAAATGCCATTGATTGTTTTAAAGAAAGTGAAAAATGTAGTGGAATAACTCACACTCCAACATGGATTATTAAAGGGGAAAAATATGAAGGAGTTCAATCAATTGAAAAATTAAAAGAACTAACTGGATGTTAAATGGTCGACGTTAATTTTATAGGAATTACCGGTCTTGCATTAGCCGATGCTATTAATCCTTGTGTACTCGCAGTTTTAACAATTATTCTAGTCACCCTTCTTATCCAGGAACCGGAGAATAGAAAAAAAGTTCTTTATTCAGGATTAGCATTTACGATAGCCATTTATATTGGATATTTATTTTATGGAATTATAATTATGCAATTTTTTAGAACATTTGCAGATATTATGAGAGAGAAAATAATTGAATATCACTTCTATGAAAGTTTAGGAATCTTAGCGATGATTATTGGTGCATTGAATATAAAAGATTTTTTTATGTATAAACCTGGAGGGATTGCAACAGAAATGCCCTTATTTATGAGACCAAAAGTAAAACAAATAATTAAAAAAGTTACCTCTCCACGAGGAGCATTTATTACAGGTTTTATCGTAACATTATTTTTATTACCCTGTACAATTATGCCTTATTTTATAGCAAACGGGATATTATCTAAAATTCCATTTTCCGAAGCACTTCTTTGGCTTTTATATTATAACCTTATTTTTATTTTACCTATGTTAGTTATTGTCGGATTAGTATATTATGGTTTTACAGATGTAAATAAGGTTTCTAGATGGAAAGAGAGAAAAATAAAATCTCTTCACTTAATCGCAGGAATCCTGTTATTCCTAGTTGGATTTTCTTTAATTATGGGTTGGCTATAAATCTTAAAAATATTGAGATTAAAAGAAGTAAAAGATATTTCTGTTTGGACCTATATAATGATATTTACTATTGGAATTATGTGGTTATTATATGGACTACAAATCCAAAGTCTTCCGTTAATCATCGGAAATGTAATAAAACTTTTTGCAAGCTTGTCAGTTATCATAGTATATTTTTTATATTTTAAGAAGTAACTAAACCTACTCTAAATAAATTCCAACCTTTCCAGGCTTCGCCTTTTTCGCCTTATTTTGAGGATCATGTTTTTTTGAATCATTAACCGCAAAAACTTTAACCCTTTTTCCAACCGCTTTTTCAATCTTCTCGACGTCAACTTTCCCCAATTCAAACGGCATTACATAAATATAAACAACATTTCCACCCCCAACTTTCTCAAGAACATATTTTACATCTTCAATAATTTTCAAATTCAAATCAAATTTTTTCTCTTTCTTTTTAATCCTAGAGTTGTCAATCTTCGGCCATTCACTTACAGAAATAAAATTCTTATTACCAAGTTTTTCCCAAAGCTCTTCAGTAATATGCGGACAAATCGGATTAAGTAACTTCAACGAAATCCCAAAATCTTCCTTAGAAACTTCCTTTTGCTCAATTAATAAATCAAACAACTCTTTCAATTTTATAGTAGCCTTTCTATACTGGAAACTCCCATAAAATTCTGTAACCTCTTTAATCGTCAAACCCAATTTAGAAACAAAATCATCAGAACTTTTTCCAAATTTTATATTCTCAAATATATTGAAAATTTTTCTAATAAATCTTAAGCTACCCTGAATCCCTTTCTCCGACCAATCCCGAGGTTTATCTGGAGCCGCAAGCGATAACAAAAAATACCTCGCACTATCCATCCCGTATTTTTTAGAAACCTCGTCAGGATTAATAATATTTCCTTTCGACTTACTCATCTTCTCCCCGTCAGGACCATGAAGCATCCCTTGATTAAACAACGCCTTAAACGGCTCATCAAAATCCAAAAACTTCAAATCCCTAAGCACCTTAGTAAAAAACCTCGCATAAATTAAATGCATACACGCATGTTCTGCCCCCCCAATATACTGGTCAACAGGCAACCACTTTTCAATCTTCTTTTTGTCAAACGGTTTCTTCTCATTTTTATTATCTGGGTATCTCAAAAAATACCACGAAGAATCAAAGAACGTATCCATTGTTTCCGTTTCCCTTCTACCCGCACCACCACACCTAGGACACTTAACATTAATCCATTCTTCATTCGTCGTCAAAGGATTACCCTCGCCAAACTTAACTTTCTCTGGCAAAACTACCGGCAAATCTTTCTCAGGCACAGGAACAAGACCACACTTCTCACAATGAATAATCGGAATCGGCGTCCCCCAATATCTCTGCCGACTAAACCCCCAATCCCTCAACTTATAATTAATAACATTCCTACCAATTTTCTTTTTAGTCAACCAATCACTAATTTTCTTTTTAGCATCAACATTCTCAATCCCGTCAAATTGCCCTGAATTAATCAACTTCCCTTTGTCTGTCCACGCCCGAGTCTTAGTCAACTTCCCGGAAATAATCTGCTTAATCTCAATCCCATATTTCTTCGCAAACTCGAAATCCCTCTGGTCGTGAGCCGGCACCGCCATAACCATCCCAGCCCCATAATCAGCGACGACAAAATTCCCTGCATAAACCGGAACCCTCTCGCCATTCACAGGATTAACCGCATAGCTCCCTGTAAAAACACCTTTCTTCTCCAACTCTGCCATTTCCTTCTCAGAAACTGAACCAACACTTTTCAAAAAATTCTCAACATCTTCCTTCTGTTCTTCTGTAACTAAATCCATTAACTTCTCATGCTGAGCCGCAACAACCATAAATGTAACTCCAAAAATGGTATCTGGACGAGTCGTAAAAATCGGCCACTTAACATCATTAATCTCAAAATCAATTTCAATCCCGTGACTCTTCCCAATCCAGTTTCTCTGCATCGCCTTAATCTTATCTGGCCAATCAAGCCCATCAAGTCCCTCGAGAAGTTCATCCGCATATTTCGTCGTTCTCAAATACCATTCTTCCAAATGTTTAATTTCAATCTTAGAATTACACCTCTCGCAAATTCCTCCTTGAGCTTGCTCATTCGAAATCACAGTATTACACGAAGGACACCAATTAACCGACGCCTTCTTCCGATAAATTAATCCTGCCTCCAAAAACTTCAAAAAGAAATACTGGTTCCATCGATAATATTCAGGATACATCGTCGCCAAAGTCTTCGTCCAATCATAACTAAGTCCTAACTCCTTCATCTGTCGAATATAATTGTTCATTGCTCTCTCAGTAAACGGCTTAGGATGTTCACCCGCACTAATCGCCGCATTCTCCGCCGGAAGACCCAAGGCATCAAAACCCATAGGATACAAAACTTCAAAACCGTTCATTCTCTTAAAACGCGCCATCACATCACCGATAGAATAATTAAGTGCATGACCCATATGAAGTCCCGACGCTGATGGATACGGGAACATTTCCAAGACGTAATATTTTTCCTTTTTAGAATTATCATTAACCTCAAAAACTTTAGCTTTCCCCCATTTGTCTTGCCACTTCTTCTCAATATTTGCAAAATTAATATCAATCATAGAATTACCTCTCAATCAAACTTTTAAAACATTACTCTCACTCAAAAATTCTTCTTTCCCCGTCTTCATATCCTTAATTCTAAATTTCTTTTTAGCAATCTCTTCCTTACCCACAAAAATAACTTTCTCAATTCCCTTAGAATTCGCATAATCCATCGCCTTTCCGATAGACTTATCCAAAAGCAGATTCACCGAAATCCCTTTATTTCTCAAACTCTCCGCTAACTGTATCGCTTCATTATCTTGTCCAATAGAAATAATCTGAACTCTAATTTTATCACCTTCAATCTTTGACAATAAAGAGATAGGCTCCAATCCAAAAGTAATTCCTGTAGACTGCACATCATCGACGAGATAACTCCCTCCTCCACAAAGTGAAACATCCAACTCTTTTGACCAAATTTCAAAAATAGTTCCATTATAATATGACAACCCTCTCGCTAAAAACGGTTTAAACTCGACCTTAAACCCATACCTCTTGCAAACATTCTTCAACTCCTTAATCTCCTTATAAAAATTATATCTCTCAAATTCTTTCTCTGACATTTCAAATATCTTAAGAAGTTTCTCGGCCCCAAGTCCTTTGAGATTATCCGCCACTTCTTTTCTCGAAAGCTTATCCAATTTATCCAACTCCCTGATTACCTGCTCCCGATTCTTTTCTTCAATCTTCTCAGACACTAAAATTTCATTAATCAATCTTCGATTGTTAACATAAATCTTCACAGGCATATCCAACTTTTCAAAAATATTTTTCCCAAGCTTCAAACATTCAACCTCATCATTCACAGAACTCCCGACGATATCTGCATCACACTGAACAAACTGCCTTAATCTTCCTTTTTTTATCGGCTCGTCCCTAAAGTTATATCCTATCTGATACCGTTTATAGGGAAGTTTCTGATTTTTAGCAATCCTCTTCAACTGAAAAGTGAACTCATACCTCAAAGCGAGTTTCCGCTTCCCCCTATCTTCCAACTTAAAAACATCCCTAACAGCCTCGTCATTAGAATTATCTTTTTGCACAAACTCTTCATACTCTACTACCGGCGTCTCCGCTGGTTCGAAACCATAAAGTTCAAACTGTTCCTTAATTATCTCTTTAATTTTCGCTCGCTTCAAAGCCTCGTCTCCAACAAAATCCCGAAAGCCCTTAACCGTTTGTATATTCACCATCTTTTTCTTAACAAACCCGCATTAAAAAATCTTTGCGAATTCTCCTCAAGGGTAGAAGCCGAAAACCTACTCACAATTTACACCTCGTAAAATATCCCTATTTGAATTTATTTACTCGGAGCGAATTGTTCGCTCGGGCCATCCCTCGTTCCATAGGTGGAAGCCGAGAATCGAACTCGGGCCATCCGGACCACAACCGAACATTCTACCACTAAACTACATCCACCATAACACACTACCCCATCTAAAAAATAAGGCAATGCATAATATTTAATCGAGAATTCGGTATAAAAAGTTTCGCGTTAGGACACTCAATCTATATACTATTCAATAAAAATGATTATAAAGAGAACTTACACAAAAGATAAATGACAAATAGAAAAGAACGAAGAATATCTAAAACTCCTAGGGAATCGATAATTAAGACCACAAGATGTACTAAAAATTTAAAGTATGGGGGAACAGACTTAGGAACTGTTATAATAAAAACTGAAATTTATCTTACTGAATGGCAAGCTAGAGAATTATTTCGTAAGGTCTCTATAGATGAAAAGCTTGACTTAAAAAATAGGGTCCCATCATTATACAAACTTAAGAAAGCTTATAGACTAACTAATGAAGAAATTTTATCTAATTATGATATTGAAATTCATACAGCAGATAAGGGATATAAAAGTTTAACTGAGGTAGAACACAATGATCCCATCCTTGCAAGACGTATAAAAGAAAGAGGATTAGAAAGAGAAATATTTAAAGATTTCTCCCCTAAAAATGAATCTGATAGTTTTATAGAAAATCAGAGGTAATTAAATCTCCTAAACTTTTTTAAACTTCCAACTTATCAATATTTTATGCGTGGGTAGTATAGTGGTTATTATTCGACGTTGCCAACGTTGGGGCCCGGGTCCGATTCCCGGCCCGCGCATTTAACCTTTTTCCCTAATCATACCCCGTCATCCCGCCCAGCTTCCCAGAATTCCCCGAACTTTTTCTAGCCGCAATCACATCATCAATTCTTAAAATCATAATCGCAACTTCCGACGCTGAAGCAATCGCCTGAGTCTTAACTTTCAAAGGTTCAATAATTCCTTCCATTAAAGTATCCTCTACTTTCCCTGAAAATAAATTCAAACCTGCATTCTTCATACCAGCATCATGACTCACTCGAAGCTCAGTCAAAACATCAATAGGATCCATCCCAGCATTCTCCGCCAATGTCGATGGTATAAATTCTAAGGCAGAAGCAAACTCCTTGACAGCCAACCCCTCACGACCTTTCAGCGTAGAAGCAAATTCTCCAAGTCTTTTAGCCAACTCAATCTCTATCGCTCCACCACCTGCAACAACCATAGAATCTTTCAATGTAGCCGCGACATCTCCAAGCGCATCCTTCATCCCTCGCTCAACCTCATCAATAACATGCTCCGTCCCTCCACGAATCAAAATCGTCAACGCCTTAGGATTCTTGCACCCCATAACATAAGTCATACTCTCCTCTCCTTCCTTACGTTCCTCAACATAAGCCGCATAACCCAAATCTCCCGGACAAATCTCGCTCAACTTTGAAACAATCTTCGCCCCAGTCGCCTTCGCCAAACTTTGCATATCACTCTTCGCAACACGACGCACAGCATAAATCCCTGCCTTCGCCAAATAATACTGAACCAAATCATCAATCCCCTTCTGAACAAAAAGAACATTCGCCCCAGACTCCTTAATCCACTCAACCTTAGATTTCAAAATAGACTCTTCCTGATTCAAAAAATTCTGCAATTGGTCAGGAGTAGAAACCGAAATCTTAGCCTCCGTCTCAGGCCCACGAATCTCTAAAGCTTCCTCAATCAAAGCAATCCTCGCCCCATCAACCTTTGTAGGCATCTCAAGATTAATCTTTCCTTTATCAATAACAATCCCTTTAATCAGTTCTGTATTCTCAATCGCTTGACCCTTATGCTTTTCAATTCGGATATCCTCCAAATCAACCTTCTTATTCTCCGCAACAATCTCAACTGCATCTACAATAATCTTGCTAAACTTTTCTTTTAAATGTTCCACGCCCTTTCCAGTCATAGCCGTTTGTGCAACCTTCATCAAGTCTTCCTTAGAACTAATCTCAACTGCCAAATCTTTTAAGATTATTTGCGCCTTTTCCCCAGCCCAACGATACCCTCTAGTAATAATCGTCGGATGAATCTTCATATCTAACAATTTCTCAGCGTTCTCCAAAAACTTCCCCGCGAGCATAACCGCTGTAGTCGTCCCATCACCAACTTCTCTCTCCTGAGTCTTAGCAATTTCAACAATCATCTTAGCCGCAGGATGTTCAATCTCCATCTCCTCAAGAATCGTCACCCCATCATTAGTCACAATAATATTTCCAACTCTATCAACCAACATCTTATCCATTCCTTTAGGACCTAGAGTGGTCTTTACAGTTTCAGCTACAACTCGTGCAGCTAAGATGTTATTCCGCTGAGCATCTCGCCCAAGAATTCGACTTCCCTCTTCAGATCCAATAGAGTCTCCCATAACAACAGAATCCTCAAATTCTTTATAAGAATTATTGTGATAGAATTGCTGTGTTGCATAATGTCCTATTTAGCGAGAATCTCGCACTTTCCCTTGCCGTGACTTTGTAAAAGGTCATAAACCCAAAATTTACTTTTTGCTTCTTTTAGTATATTTTCAACCTTCCTCGCACGAACACTTTCGCCAAACTTCCGTTTTACTGCGGAAAAAACTCCTTCTGTGCCGACCCACCGCATACCA
>JBDROH010000019.1:0-49009 GCA_043810285.1 archaeon | reverse complement strand
AGGGAAATATAATGATTCATCGGCTTTTGGTAGTATTGGTAAGCTTGGTCGTCGTAGTAAATACGGGGACCGTCGCTCGACAATGCTGATGAAATAGGTATTCGAGCCGCGGGCCCCAAAGCCCGCGGCTTTTTTTATGTAAAGGCCGCATCTCAAGAGATAAAATTCTTCAGAAAGCGAAAGATTTAATGTATGCCCAACAACTTTCGCTAGGACCAGACCAAGTTCCAGAAATTTTTTAATATGGTCATAAGATTTATTCCCTCGAATTTTTATTATCACAGACTGTTTGATGGGTTGTTTGTAGGCGATGATGGCGAGAGTTTCCTGTTCTGCCTTAGTGAATTCAACATTTCCCGTAGCTAACTTATTGATTAGATAATGATATTTCTCTGCGACATCCATCTTCCAAGAGTTATTTCTATTAATTAAACGGAGAACTCCTTCAGAGTATTTTTTCCCAAGACGATGCAAAATTTCCTTGAGCATTATTGGATTCATATCAGTTAACATAATTAACTCTTGTAAGTTGAGAAACCTCCCTGCGATAAAAAGTGCAGCCTCTACTTTTTCAATTGAGTTTCGTTCATTGTCCTCAAATACATTATCTAGTTCTTCTGCTGTAGACTCAGTAATAATTGGAGTATGGTCTACCTCCTTTATTTCTATTTCTTCCATATAATTTATTAGTAATGGAGTTTTAAAAGATTACTGGCTCGAGTTCATTCAATTAATTGAAATTATTAATCGTGAATCTCAAACCTCAACAAACCACCCACTCCTCCGAGATTATCGAATTGAACTCCTTGGGAAGTTTCGTTTGTAACAAGATATATTTCTGTCGATGAAGCTTTTGCTAGATTTTCCAAAATTTTTATCTTATCTTTATCTAAAGATTTAGAGAGGATTAACTTAGCTACTGCTCCCCGATTGAGCCTATCTTCAACTTCAGCCTCACCATATGCAACCTTGTTGGGCTCCTTTGCCAGCCTCTCAAAAAACTCGTCGAGAATTTTTTTCTGTTTTGTAATTTCCTGTTCGGCTAAAACATCTCCACATAACTGAACAAGTTCTTGCAACCCGTGCATCTCTGTACCACCCAAATCTCTTACTGCAATAACTTTTTCTTTTAGTGCAGTTACCAATTGCCCTTGTTCAAGAAACTCATCTTTTGTAGGAATTGGTCCTCCAACGAGAATCCCTTTTAATTTTTTATTATCCCAAAAATGTTTTTTCATTGCCTCTGCAACTCGTTTAAAAAATTCTTTTGCCATACTTTCCCTGATCCTAGCAAAACGCTGAGAACTCTGACCTCCAGCCCTAGTTTTCCCAGGAATCCCAGAAGTCATATGTTGTAATTTTTTTATATGTTTACCATCGAGAAGTCCGATTGATGCTTCATTTCGCTCGATAATTAAAAGCCCATAGACTTCATCAGTTTCTAACATTTCCTTTAAAGGTTCTAAAACAAACGTTTGGTCGCAACGATAAATTTTAACTTTCATTTTTTTTGGAGGTTCAATTGCCCAGACTTTCAAGTCTTCTTTCCCAACCACGTCGGAGACATTCCCTGAAAAAACCGCCAAACCATTCGGAGGTGTCCGCTCAATTTCCTTAAGCTTTCTTATCGCCCTCTCTAAAGCATTAATAACATTTTTTCTTGCACCAGAAGATTTGATATTCGTCGCGGTCCCTTTTTCATTTTCAAGCTGCTTTGTCGTCTGCGTCAGCGTGGCCCCTGCAGGAACCATAACGGTAATGAGCTCTGTATGTCTTCCTCTATATCCTTCCAGTTCCTCAACTAAGCTTTCCAATTCAAATTTTTGTGCTTCATCCATAACTAGAGATAGAGAATTTTATTTATAGAGTTTTGTGTTATATTTTGTGACAAGCTTTCAGGTCTTTCTCAAATAATTGCAATTCTTTCGGAATACTAATATCTTTAATCGACTCTCTCAATGAGATTCCCAATTCTTTTTTCGCTTTCCAAACCATTTTGTTAAAATCAATTACTTTTTTAATAATTTCATTATCTACTTCAAACTCTGTTTTTTTTGCTTGAGGCCATTCTAAGGTTAACAAATCTATTCCTTTTTCATTTGCAATTACAGAAGTTATTTGAGGAATAATCGGATAGAGTAAGGTTATTAATCTCTCAAGAAGAAAGTGAAGTGTATATTTTGCTGATGCAGATTCTTCTTCTATAAATTTTCCTTCTTCATTGTAGGCCCTGTTTTTTACAAGTTCTATATAACTTGAAGCGAAAATTTCCCAAAGGAAGTTCCTTAGTTCCTGTGCAGGATGATTAAAATCGTAAACTTTGTAAGACTTGTCACATTTTACAGTTAGTCCTTCAATATAATCTATCATTAGCTTATCCAAGGGAGTCAATTTTGGTTTTGTCTTTGGCTTCCCAAACGCCATTACAAAATGTGAAATGTTGAGTAGCTTATTCAAAGATTTTCTTTCTGCACGTATCTTTTCTCGTGAGCAAACAAAATCACCCTTGGACAAATCTCCTTCCGTTGCAGCCCAGAACCTTAATGCCTCAGCTCCATCCTCATTTAAGATTAATTGAGGGTCGATTATATTTCCTAATGACTTTGACATTTTTCGCCCATTACCGTCGAGAATGTGTTGGTGAATCCAAGTATCTTTAAAACAGGCCTTTCCAGTTTCCAAGAATCCCCTTAAAATAGTATAATATAACCAAGTCCGGACAATTTCTTTTCCTTGAGGCCGGAGTGTAGCAGGATAAGCTTTCTTGAAGAACTCGTCGTCAGATTTATACTTTAACATATTCAACTCGGAGATTGAAGAATCAAACCAAGTATCTAAAACTCGCTCTTCACCAGACCATTTATTTTTTGGATAATCTGCAATAGTGCCTAAAACTTTTTTTGTTTCCAAATCGAGAACTTCGGATTCTTTTGGAGGGTCTTGCCTCCAAGGTTCTATGTACGTTCCTTGCGGAGCTAAAGCAATTAGATTTTCTGAATACCATAATGGAATGGGTGTTGCATAGTATCTTCGTCGTGAAATTGGCCAATCAATCGAAACCGAGTCAATCCACGCGTCAAGAATTTTTTTAGAGTTTTTTGGATAGAAATTTATGTCTTTGATTATCCTTCTTATATCGTCCTTAAAATCTAATTGCTTTAAGTAAAACTCCGACATTTCAATAAATTCTATCTCTACTTTCGACCTTGCAGATATTGGAGTTCGGTGCGTAATTTGTTCTTGCTTAACCAGTAAACCTTTTTCTTTTATTAGTTCAACTATTTTCCCCCGTGCTTCCTTAACTTTTAACCCCTCGAGAATCTCTGCATTTTCATTCATTTTTCCATCTTGACCAATTGCAATTCTTGGAGTTAGTTTCATCTCTCGAAAAAATTGGATGTCTGATAAATCTCCTGCCGAACACATCATAACTAATCCAGTTCCTTTATCAATTTGTGCGAGAGGGTGTGCCTTTATAGGAATTTCTTCATTAAATATTGGGGAGATGGCAGTCTTACCTTCAAGATGTTTGTATCTTTTATCATTAGGGTTATAGATAACCATTCCACAAGTTGCGATTAATTCTGGTCGTGTTGTTCCAATTACAATTTCCTCTCCAGTCTCTTTAACCGTCCATTTAATATCATTAAACGTAGATTGAATTTCTTCATAATCAATTTCAGAGTCAGCAATTGTGGTTCGAAGTTTGGAGTCCCAACTATTAATTCGAGAAGCCTCATAAATCAGCCCTTTCTTATAAAGTTCAACGAAAGTTGATTGGGTTAGGGTTCGATATTCTGGAGAATCAGTATTATAAACTGCACCAATTTCATCCCCTTCCTTATAAGATGAAAATGAGATCCCAAGTTTCGCAAAAGAATCAATTGATTCTGCCGATGCTTTGCTCAAAAGTTTTTTACAATACTCCACAAATTTTTCCCTACCAATTTTAAATGGTGAAATTTTGAATTTTTTCTCCGTCGCCATTTCTATTGGAAGTCCATTTCGGTCTAAACCTAATGGAAACAAAACTTCATCACCTTTCATCCGTCGATACCGCGCGAAAAAATCCATAAAGCAATAAGTTACTGCGTGCCCCATATGAATTGGAGAATTAATATACGGAGGAGGCGTATCTATTGAGTAAATTTTCTTTTTTGTTTTTGGATTAAATGTGAAAAGTTCCGAATCTTTCCAGTTTTGCGTTATCTCTTTCTCTATTTCCACATTCCAATTCTTGATATCTTTTAAAGTCAACATATCCATCCAAACAAAAAGTTATTTAAAAAAGTGTTGATTAGATATTCTACGATGAAAAAATTAAAGATTTTGGCTGCGGCGGATTTGCACGGAAATGTAGACATAGCAACTAAACTTTCAGAAAAAGCAAAGAAAGGCAAGGTAGACTTAGTTGTCTTAGCGGGAGATATATATGGATATGCTAAAGGAGACGGAAAAATTTTGGAGCCATTCATAAAGGCAAACCAAAAAGTTATTTTTATTCCGGGGAACTGCGAGTTTGATGAAGAGTGTGCAATGTTAGCGAGGAATGGGAAAAATATCCATAATTATTATGTGACTTATGGGGAAGTTGGAATCGCAGGAATTGGAAACCCAAACTGGAAATTAGATTTAGACAAAGAAGACTTAGAAAACATAAAACAGAATTTTGAACGAATGAAATCCAAGAAAAGAGTTTTGGTTTCACACCTACATGCGAAGGGAACTAAGGCAGAATTTTCTGGAATTCCTGGAGATAAAATCTTGAGGAAAGCCGTTGAATACTTTAAACCCGATTTATTGATATCTGCACATATTCATGAAGGGGAAGGAATTGAAGATAAAATTGATAAGACTAGGGTTGTGCAAGTTGGTCGGCGAGGAAAAATTTTAGAGATTTAGAAAGGTTGTGAAATAAATGGGGATAGTTAGATATTGTGTTCTCTAGTGAGTTAACCAACCACCATCGACAACCAAAGTATGCCCTGTTACAAAATCTGAATCACTCGAAGCTAAAAAAACTGCAGCTTTACCTATTTCTTCTGGTTGACCAACTCTGCCAAGGGGAATACTTGCTAACAAAACCTCTTTTGTCTTTTTATCTTTTAACATATCCTCAGTCATTTGGGTAGCAATTATACCCGGGGCTATTGAATTAACATTAATATTGTGGGGAGATAATTCCATCGCAAGCTCTCTTGTCAAGTTTACAACTCCTGCCTTAGATGCACAATAAGCAGACGTATTCATAAATCCTACCTCTCCAGCTATAGAACTTATTGAAATTATTTTTCCGCTTTTTTGTTTAATCATTTGTTTTGCTACGGCACTTGTGCACAGAAAGACTCCCTTTAAGTTTATATCTAAGACAAAATCCCAGTCCTTTTCTGTCATCTCGATAAAAGGTTTCATTGAAACAACTCCGGCATTATTAACTAGGATATCTATTTTCTTGAATTTTTGTATCGCCTTTTTTATCATTGTGTCTACATCTGTTTTTTTAGAAACATCACACTTTATGGCAATTGTGTCGGAACCAATCTTTTTTATTTCATCACAAACTTTTTGACACTCTTTCAGGTCAATATCAGAAACTACAACTTTTGCTCCCTCTTTTGCTAGCTCAAGGGCTATAGACTTACCGATGCCCCTTCTTGAACCAGTAACAATAGCAACTTTATTTTTTAACTTCATAACAACACATCCTTTAATTGAATATATTTATTCTATCTTTAAATAGATTACTAATCTTTTGATTATTTCAACAGGAGTTTATTTCAAAATTTTTATATTAAAGAGACTGGAGCAAAATTTTTAAGATACCTCGAGATAAAATCTCAAAACCAACCCCATAATTAAAATACTGCTTCTCTTTTAGTCTTGTAATATCTTGGTTTCCCAATCGCATCCAAAACTCTTTCATAAGGTTCTATCGAAACGATATTCTCTCCAAAATTAAGATTATTCAAGTCTCTTAAAACCATAAATAGGAGAAGGATTGCCGAGGTAATCGCTCCTGTAAAAAGTACAGATACTGAAGAGGTATCTTTAACATAAAATAAGGAGGCTAGCAATAAACCCCCCAAAAAGAAAGTAATCAACCATTCTCCCCACGAAAGTTTATCTTGCCCGAACATAACCAACTTTTCCCTTGCTTCAGAATGTTGATTATACACATTCAAGAGATTAGAATAAGTTTCGTTTGCTTTCTCTCCAGAATATTTCAGTTCTTCAAGAGACTTACCCAAATCAGAAAATTCTTTTTCAGTTTCAGAATATCTTTCCCAAGGAAGCGGCATAAATTTGTTAACATAATTATGAATTCTTTTTTCTACATCATTCAACCATTGTTTATTCTTAGTTTCATTTGCTAAAATCTTCGCGAAAAAATAAAACGTAGATAAACAGCTAGAATCAGTCCCAGCGTTAGCTCTTATTCCCTGATATCTTGAATATAAATCCGCAATAAAAAATCCTACAATTATACCAAAAAGGATTCCAATGAACGTTATCGAATTTTGAACCATAACATCATCCCCAACTCCTGGAAAAAAATAAGATGCTAGAAACGACACTAAAACTGCCAAGAACAAAACGTGTTTAATTTTAATTTTCATATTAACCTCTCTCAATACCTAGATGATTGTTTGTTTAAATAATCTTCTTTTTAGTGGCGTGAGTCAAAACATTTAAATAATAGAGGGATTTAATAATTATATGAAAAAGATAACATTATTTTTATTGGTGGGAATATTTCTTATGGGTTTTGTAGTAGCACAAGGACCTGGTGCTGATAATCTTGAAACTGGA
This sequence comes from archaeon, assembly GCA_043810285.1. Classification (GTDB taxonomy): domain Archaea; phylum Nanobdellota; class Nanobdellia; order Pacearchaeales; family GW2011-AR1; genus JAGVXH01. Next base: position 42,199 of record JBDROH010000019.1, on the reverse strand, counting down.
ATGAGTAACTCTGAAATTAAAGAAGGAGGACAAGGAACTGGGCAAGGATTAGAAGCAGATGTCCAAAATCAAGGAGAAGAAACTAATCTACAAAATAGATATAGAGTTATGGATGGAAATTATACCGGAGAAAGTGGACAGCAAATGAAAATTCAACAACAATCTAATAATAGAATACGATTAGAAGTTGGTGGAGTTGGAGTAACTTCCGGTCTTAATCTAACTCAAACACAAGTTCAAAATAAAACAAGATTGGAAACAAAATTAAGTAATGGGATGAATGCAGAAATCAAAGTTATGCCAAACACAGCTTCTGAAACGGCATTACAGAGATTAAGAATTAAAAACTGCGTAGAAGAAGAAGGATGCAATCTAGAATTGAAAGAAGTCGGCCAAGGCGAACAATTAAAACTTGCTTATGAATTGAAAACACAAAGACAATCAAAAATCTTCGGATTGTTCAATGCAAGAATGCAGGTCCAAGCACAGATAGATGCAGAAAATGGAGAGGTTATAAGAATTCAAAAACCTTGGTGGGCTTTTTTAGCGAGTGAACCCGCAGAAGAATAATTATTTCTAGATGGGTTGTCAATAAAATATTTTGATTATAATAAAATCTATCAAACAGAAGCTAGTATGAAAATATAAAAAGCCCCCTGACAACATTTAATTATGACAAAGGAAAATACCACATTAATCATTACGGAGAAACCAGCAGCAGCAGAAAAAATAGCGGCAGCATTAAGTGGTGCAACCGACGAGAAAATTATAACAAAAGATGGAATTAATTATTATGAATTCTATAAAGGGGCTAGAAAATATATTGTCGGGTGTGCGGTCGGTCATTTATTTGGAATTCAACAGATTGCGAAAAGAGGACCATTTCCAAATTTTGAAGTTGAGTGGCAACCAGCATACCAGAAAGGACGTGGAGCTTTTACAAAAAAATATTTAACAACATTAAAAAAACTAGCGAAGGAAGCCGACGAGTTTATCGTAGCAACAGACTTTGATGTTGAAGGAGAAGTTATCGGTTGGAACATTATAAGATTTATTTGTAATCAAAAGGATGCCAAGAGAATGAAATTTTCTTCTTTAACTAAAGAAGCACTAGACGAAAGTTTTGCAGCTCTGCTACCGACATTAAATTGGGGGGCTGCGATTGCTGGAGAGACACGACATTATATTGACTGGTTTTATGGGATTAATTTATCTAGGGGTTTGATGAAGGCATTATCTTCGACGGGAACATTCAGAATTTTATCTATTGGGCGAGTCCAAGGTCCTGCCTTAAAAATTATTGCAGATAGAGAAAAAGAGATTAATGAATTTAAGTCAGAACCTTATTGGCAGATTTTTTTGCAGGTTAAAGATATTAAGAATCAAAAGGTAGACGTTAGGCATCCAAGGGATATTTTTGAGAAAAGTGAACTTTTAAAATTTAAATATCTGCAAGGGAAGAAAGGAGATGCGACTACGACGATAAAAGAAGAAATTGTCGCGGCTCCAGTTCCTTTTGATTTAACAACATTACAAACAGAAGCTTACAGAAATAACGGGTTCACTCCATCACAAACCTTGAAGGTTGCACAGAAACTTTATCTTATGGGAATGATTTCATATCCAAGAACTTCGAGTCAGAAATACCCTCCTGCAATTGGTTATGACAAAATTTTGAAGATGTTAAAAAAATATACTACGCAAGTTAAATATGCCGTAAATAAGATTCCGACGGAGGGAAAGAAAACTGACCCAGCACATCCAGCAATTTATCCCACTGGAGAGATTAAGAAAATTTCTGAAGTTGATAAGAAGATTTATGATTTAATCGTAAAGAGATTTATTTCGTGTTTTTGTAATCCTGTAAAAGTTGAGAACAAAAAAATTAATGTAATTGTTAATGGTTTGGATTTCGGGGCAAAAGGTGTACAGATTAAAGATAAGGGTTGGATGAATGTTTACCCAAGTTCGATTAAAGAATCAAAAGTCCCAACGGTAGAAGGGGAAGTAGATGTTTTAGAAATTCGAACAGAAGAAAAAGAAACCCAGCCCCCTAGAAGATATTCTGCAGCTTCGCTTGTAAAAGAACTTGAGAAAAGAGGACTTGGGACTAAAGCCACGAGGTCCGAGATTGTTGAAACACTTTATTCAAGAGGTTATGCTCGAGAGAAAAGTATTGAAGTTACAGAATTAGGAATGCGTCTGGTTGAAACATTGGAAAAATATTCGCCGATTATCTTAGATGAGAAGATGACTAAAAAAATGACGAAAGAGTTAGAAAAAATTGAAGTTTCGAAAAAAGATTTTAAAGAACAAGAAGAAGAAATTTTAAATGAAGCTAAAGAGGCAGTTAGCAAAATTGCTAAAAGTATGAATGAAAACTTGGATGCAATGGGGAAATGTTTAGCAGATGCAAACGCTGTTGTTTGGGAGCAAGAGAGAGAAGCGAACACGATGTCCGAATGTCCGGTTTGTCATAAAGGAAAATTGCGAATCATGTATGGGAAAAGATATTCGAGGTATTTTGTTTCGTGTGATGCTTATCCCGAATGTAAGACAATTTATTCGTTGCCACCTAGAGGAATGATGAAACCTGCTCGAATATCTAAGAAAGCTTCAGAAGAAGCAGGCTTGGAAGAGGGAGCTTTAGAAGTATGTGATGAATGTGGTTTTCCGAAAGTTGCTGCCTTCAAGAAAGGCGGTGCTCCTTGGAGATTTTGCTTTAATCCAGAATGTAAAACAAATGAAGAAGCTATGAAGAAGAAAGCAGAGTTCAAAGCTAAACTAGCTAGTGGAGAGATTGAATTTGTAGATGGGAAAGTTGTGGATCATGGCAAGGAAGAAAAGAAGGAATTGGTGAAGAAAAAGAAAATTAAGAAATGAAGAGATATACGTTAGAGTATAATAATTTTTATAAGGATAATCTAATTTTGAATTTAATAGGAAAAAGCAAGTCTGCAGAATTAGAAGAAAAAGTTAAAACTATTTTAGAGGAAGATTTAAGGATTTCAAAAGAAGCTCAAAGAATCAAGTATGATGAAAACTGTCTTGAGTCAGATAGGAAAAACTTAAATGAGTCAGTTAAATATGCTAGAAATTTAATGGATAAAAAAGTGCAACTAGAAAATAATTTCTTAGATTACACATTTTATCATTATGGTTCTGAAGCCAGCAAAAAAATAAAAAGTATCGAGAAATTTTTTATCAATCTTTCAAAATATTCTGGTCAATTAATTTTAGAGAATAGTGCGGGTTGCAATTTTTCTGGAGTTTTCCATAAAAAATATGAAGAAGGGAGTATCTTTTTAGGGAGGTTACAACCAATTACTTATTCTATTCGGATGCCTGAAAGATCTGTGGAGGCAGTTACATTTAATTTAAAAATTTTTAGAAAAAGCGATGGATGGAAAAATGCCGAAACTAATTTACACTTGGACAATTTCATTAATGAGTTTTTAAAAATTTCTGAATACAAATCAAATAATACAGTAAAAAAAATTATTAGTCTTCTACAAAAAGGAAAATATGCACTTCTTAAAAATAATCGGCCGGAAGGGATTTATATCGATATTTTTTCTCCAATACAAAGAGGACTAACATTTGGGCCTGCTATAAGCTACGATTATGAACCTCACCAGTCACTCATTGTAGGAGATAAAGCAGTTCGTCATTATTTGAAAAAACAAAAATTAGAAATTATTAAAAAATTAGTCTCCCTTGTAGAAATTCCAAACATCTAAAAAATTCATTCAAGATGATTCTATTTCTGGAGGTAGGATAAATCTAGCCATATTACATAAAATTTTTCAAAAGATCTTCTCGAGATCTGGGACTCAAATCCGATGGAGCAAGATCCGCCATTGTGAAAGCACCAGTCCTTCCTTCAAGATTAAGTTTTTTTGCGGCCCGGGCACAAGCAACCAAAATATTCGCCGTTGCTTCAGGATTACTTTCCCAAGTATTAGAATATTCTATAGTTGCCTTATTATTATCTGTCGTTTTCCCAACCGCAATAACTTTCCCATCATGAGGCATACCCTGGTGATTTTTATTGAGTTCTTCTTGAGAAACGAAATTTATCGTTACATCATGATTCGCAAAATAGGTAGGCATATTTCTTATTTCATTTTCTATTTTTCTCCTATTCGCATTTTCCTTTGCAACTACATAGACTTCTCTAGTGTGCATCTCCTCAGGTTTCAATAAAGAATTCTCTCCATTTCTAATTCTTGCTATAGCTTCAGGGATTGCGTGAGTATACTGCCTTGCATCCAAAACTCCCTTTATACTCCTTACAGCATCAGAATGCCCCATGCTTAATCCGCCTTTCGGACCCAACCCATAAAATCCTTTTGGGACACATCCTGGAATAAATGTATCTGCTAAAATTCTATTTACTGAAAACGTCCCAGGATCCCATCCTGCACAAACTATCGAAGTGTGTCTATAATTTTTTGCAACTTCTTGCATGTCTGCAAAATATTGTGAGATATTTGAGTGAGTATCAAAACTATCTACTGTGTTAAAAAATTCAGCAAAAGCAGGGCCTTGTACTGGCAAATCTTTTTTCGAACCACCACATAAAATAGCTACATCTGCAGGAACTACTTCATACCCCTTTAAAACTAATTGCGTAGAATAAATATTTGTTGTATTACTAACTTCATTTCTAACACGAGACGGATTTCTTGAAACTATTCCAACAAGAGTTGTGTCGGGATTTCTTTCAATTGCCTTATACACGCTTCGACCTATATTCCCATAACCTATAATTGCTATCTTCGTCATATCTACCATTGAAAAACAAAAAGAACCCAATTTATAAGGATTATTACCTCATAACGTATATATCTAAAAAATTCCCCGCTTCCGAATCCCCTCATTCACAATTTCAAATACCAATTCCTTAACTGGCAAACTCCGATGTTTTCTGAGGACGATTTTTCTTTTTCCCCCGAATTCTTGAAGTTCAATTAAACACTTACTCCAATATTTGAGAAGGTCACCACCGACCATTGAAACTTTTCTTTCAAAATTTTGGTCATCGCTATTTTGAGTGAATGTCGAGTAAACCTGATTTGTAACAATAACTGGAATGTTTTGTTTCCTCGCAATTTCGTTTAACGACCTTAATTGCTTTGCGAGTTTCCGATTAACTTCAGAAATTTTCTCATTATCTTTCGAAGTTATTGCGTCGCCAAGTTCGAGCCGGTAAAGCATAGCAATAGAATCTATTATGATTAAAGAAACATCCCCCCGTTTTACGTGAAATAATAGCTTTTGAAAATCCTTTTCCTGTTCAGCGAAAGAGGTCGGTTTCAGTAATAAAATGTTTTGTAAATCTTTTTCAATTTCTTCTTTCGTTCCTTGATGAATCTGTTTAAACCTATCCGAAGAAAAACCTCCTTCGGTGTCTATAAAAATTATCTTGTTCCCTTTTCGTGCCTGTGATGTCGCTACGAGTATACAAAAATTTGATTTCCCTGAACCCCCCGAACCATAAAGGGTTGTAATGATATCTGATTCATAGCCTCCTGCTAGAAATTTATTCAATTCAAATGAACCTGCTGAGATTTTTTTCTCGGTAATCATATACATTTAATTTTTCAGTAGTTAAAAGGATTTATATAATCTAAAAGCATGAGATTATATGGTGAAAGAGAGGCGTGTTAATTGGGTCCTAGTTTTGGTTATGTCTGCAGTTTTTGGACAATTTGGTGTTGATAGATTTATCATGGGTAAGGTTGGAACCGGAATCTTAAAGTTAATTACTTTTGGCGGATTTGGAGTTTGGTGGATAGTTGATTTGGTTTTGATTTCTACAAAACACAAATTCAAAGGAATTAAGTGGGTTATTTAATTAGAACTATTTCAATTTCTTGAACTCATCTACGGCATCATCAATTTCTTTTTCGAGCATTGCGATTGCACTTTTTAAAATCTTTTTTGGATTATCTCCTTCGATATGCAGAACAGGATTCTTAGTTGGATGGTCTCTTCTCCAAGCTGCCAATTTTGCTCCAGATTTATTAAGATAAACTCTAAGAACTTCCGCGATTGTCAGACTACCGATTTCAACATCCAATTCGTTCTTTTCATCTTTTAGAATTTTGATTTCCATAAATATACTGGAGAAATTTGATTTAAAAGGGTTTCTATTGAGCCGGCTCCACCCTAGAAACCCCATCCTTCCTAACATGTATCACGTGGTCTACAAAACCCTCTATTTTCTGTTCGTGACTTACTAAAATTATCTGCTCGGCTTTAAGTTGATCAAAAATGTCCCGCATTTTATCTATTTGTTCTGTTGCAAATCCATCAGTGGGTTCGTCAAGAATAACTAAATCCTTTGTCTTGATTTTGGATAACATAGAATTTAGAACCTGATTTAGAGCCAATCTATAAGCTAATGCGATTGCAGTTCTTTCACCTCCTGAAAGAAAATCATACTCTATTTCATAATCTTGGTTGGAAATCACAGGAGTAAAATCTTCATCCAATCTGACAGATAACGAATCAGAGACCAACATCGAAAACCATTCACTAAAAATTGAAGAGAATTCATTTAAAAGTTTCATCATAACATTTTTCTCAGTTAGATTTATCATCGCAATAAATTTCTCCTCAATCCAATCTTGCAACTTTCTAAGATAATTAATATCTTCACGGATTTTTTCCTTGCCTTGAATCTCCATTAGAAGTTCTTCCAATCTATTCTTCAATATTTCTAATTCTTTATTTTTTGTAGCAAATGAAATTTCTTTTATCTGAGTTTCATCATTAATCTTTTGGGATTTATACTTTGTATCCTCGAATAACTTTTGGAATTGTGAAAAAGATTCTGCCTTTATTTTCATTTGCTCAATTTGCTCTTGCAAGATATTAATCTCATTAGATACTCTATCCAAAACAAATGCATCACTTTTGATTTTTATTTCAATAATCTTTTGATGTTCAAATTTTATTTTATCTTGCTGAAAATTATTTTTATCTAATTCGTATCCCTTAACTAATTCTCTTTCTTTTTCTACTTCCTTAACAAGAATTTGTTTCTCTTGAATTTTTTGCATAAGTTCTCGATCAATTTCCTCCATTTCAAATTGTGTTCTTTTTGTGATTTTATCCTTATGTTCTTGACTTACAGTTTGAAAACATGTTGGACAATTTTCTAGAGACCTTATATTTTCCTTCAATCTTGAAGGACTTTCTTTCCTTGAATCAAGAACTGAAATTTGCGAAGAAATCACAAGGAATTGCGAATTTTTCTCTTCGAGACGTCTGTTATGTTTCTCTAAAAGTTCTAAAACTGCACGAAGTCTTTCTTCAGAAAAATCAATTTTCTCATGAATTTGTTTTTGCATAAGCATTATCTCTTTTTTCATTCTAGATTCTAAATCTTTTTTTCCCTGAACAAGAATTTGAAGTTTTTCAACTTTTGAATCTATTTCCCTTTTTTCTTCAATGAATTTCTGTGTAGCACTTAATTTTTCTTCGAGCTCTTGTTTTTTACTAGATAATACTCTATATTCTAAGTTTAGATTATTTCTCTCTCTTGAAAGAATTATTTTCTTCTCATTTTCTAACGTGAATTTTTCCTTCAAAAGATTAAGCTCAGATGCGAGGACTTCTTTTATTTTTGTTGCTTCCTTAATCTTTTGTAAGAGGATCTGAGAATTCTCTTTGATTCTTTTATATCTATCAATTCCGAAAATGTGCCGTAGAGTATCAAGTCGAATTTCAGGTCTTTCTTGGATAATTGATTTCATTTCTTCTTGAGGAGTATAAACGGTAAATTTGTATAAAAGATTAGATTTTTTTACGAATTCCTTTGGATAATTTAAAAGACGGATGACTCTATCTTTCATCTCAGAAGTTGAGAGCTCTTCTCTAATTGTGCCGACGGTGATAACATTTGAATCTTGAGTTATACCGCCACTTTTACTTTTCTTTATTGTTCTTTCTAAGGTTATAGTCTCATCATCGATAACGATTTCTAAACACGCATATGCATTTTCAGTTCCATTTCGTAAGATAGATGCACCTTTTTGTCCAGGCTGTAATCCAAATAATGCAAATTGAAGTCCAAGAAGTATAGAAGTTTTTCCAGAACCTATATCTCCTGCCAAAAGAACAGAACCTTGAGGGAACTCAATTTTTAAGTCCTCATAGCTTCGGATATTTTGTAGATGGAGTTTTTTAAATATCATCAGATTATCTCCGAAAGTTTAAGTATAGTTTTTAATTCAGAAAGAAGTCTATCTTCGAAGAGAAAAGATTTTTCATCTTCATTTTTTTCTATTGAGAGAGCAGTCATTAGTTGAGGTAGATATTTTATGAAGTCTCCAGGATTTTTTTGTGAATATTCTCCCATAATTCTTAGTTCTACATTCTCCACATTTTCCATTGGAAGTAATGTTGTTTCAAAACCAATCTCCCGGATCTGAACGGATGAAATATTCCTTAAAAAAACGTATGCTTTCTTTTTTCTTATGAATTCTTCTATCTCATTGAAATGTATATCTCCAGTTTTTCCTTGCGTAAGAATACCTGTTAATTTTAGAAGAACGATTTTATCGTTAAGGTTAAGCTTGTCTAACTCAGAAATTATTTTTTGTGTAGCAGTCAATCCATCTGTTATTTCTATACAGATATACGCAACTTCTTTAAGAGGAATTTGAATGTTCTGAGTTTTTATATTGCCGCCAGTAACTTCGACTAGTTGAAAACCGCCATAGTTTAAATCAGCGAGTTCTTGGAAATTATTTGGAAATGTTGGTCCTGGATAAACATAATATGAATTCGCCTCGTGAGTTTTAAACCGTTGATGAATATGTCCCATTGCGTAGTAATTTGCTAAAGGAAGTTTTTGTTTTTCTATCGACTCCATAGGAATTGTACCGACGACATCCTTGACAGTAGTGTGAACCATAAAAATTGTAAACGGATGAATTCCATCAAAATACACCTTCCTTAAATCTTCAATTTCCATTCCAGATTTTCTCCCCGGATACCCATAGATTGCGATATCTTTATGCATATGAGGTTTTAACCTAATCCTTTCATCTTCTTCCACCACCCAGTTTTCTATATTTTTACAAAAACCTGCCTTCTCTAAAACGTCTAAAAAAGTTTTTCCAGATGCAGAAAAATCGTGAGAACCTGCGATTAAATAAACAGGGATTTTAGCGTCGTGGAGTTTTTTAAATTCAGCAAATGAATCTTTAAGAATTTCTATAGGGGGATACGCAGAATCAAACAAATCCCCTGAAATTAAAACGAAGTCCACATTTTCTTGAATACACCTTTCGATGATCTTTTGAAATGATTGAAAATTCAATTTTTGTAGTTCCTCCTGCCTCCACCCCCCAAGATGACAATCAGCCAAATGTGCGAATTTTACCATATTAGATACATCTCCTATTCATATTTTGAGGTATCTGCCGACGTATATAAAGATAATTGTGGTTTAATTAGCATATTACAAGAGATTAATCAGCCAAATTCCAAAATTCTTAACTCTTCCATAAATAACTTTTTTCTAGCAACAATTTTATGGCTGAATTTATTCAAATTATCCATTGGAGTCAAACTTGAAATTAAAAGAAAAACTTTCCCATTCTTATTAAGATGTTTTTTTACCTGCCTTAAAAATTTTAAAGAAATTTCATCTCCATATTTCCCTCCAGTTGTTGCGATTCTAGAAGACTTTGGTTCGCGAATATCTTCTGGAAGATAAGGTGCATTGAAAGTTATCAAATCAAACTTCCCCCTAATCTTCTCAAAAAGATTTGTTTTGACTGCATTAAAACCTTTCTTCTTTGCAAATTTTACCGCAACAGGATTTATATCTGCAGCCAGGATATAGTCTTTATCAAGAAATCTGGATACGCTATCTGAAAGAATTGCTGAACCAGCCCCCATATCTAAAAAGGAATTAATCTTATTTTTTGAAAGATATTCTTCTAAGAACTTAGCAAAAAAATATGAGTCTTCCGCAGGTTGGTAAATCTCAGTCATTTTAAAACCATTTATCCCAGAAGAGTCCTAAAATTGTTGCACCGACAAGAATTAATATTGAAACTATAATTAAGGCAACTATTAAAATATTTGATATGTCCTTCTTCCGAGTTGAATGTGTTTTGGGAGTCATTGGTAATTTTTTCATTCGAGATTTTTTAATATTTAGTGTAGACTTCTTTGTTTCAACTGGTATAACTGGAGGTTGAGCTGTCGGAGAAATTGATTTCCGCATTTCCTGTGCTGCAGCTTCTACTTCAGAAGATTTATATCCCGCATTAATGAAACTCTGTTTAGCTTTTGCGAAAGATTCTCCCCTCTCAAACGCATTTTTCAATCCTCCAACTAATTCTAAATATCTATTTGAGTTCAAAGGTTCTACAATTTTAACACATCTCCATCTTGCATTAGATGACATTGTTTCCCAAGTTTGTAACCAAATTCTTTAGCGAGTTCTGCCATAGGTCTTGTCTTATCTAAACCACCATGTGAAGGGATTACATGTTGGGGATGAACAATTTTTAAAATGTCTCGAAGATCTTCTCTCCCACCATGACCTGAAACGTGAGCATCTCTAAAAATTCTAGGCTTACTTTTTTTCAAACGAGCTTCCATTTTTGCAAACTGTTCCTGATTAACCGGCGTAGGAATAACACTTGATGAAAAAATTAAGTTATCATCACGATTTAGTTTGAATGGAAGTTGATGACGTGAAAGTCTTTCTAAAATTGAACCAGGTTCACCTTGATGACCCGTGCAAACAATCATATAATCCTTTCTGTTTCGCTCAACTTTATGCAATGTTTTTTCTACTTGTCGTCGATACTTTGAAATTTTAATGTCCTTTAAGAAAGGTGCGGCACCCACATTCTTTGCAGCGGTTGAATATTTATCCAAACTCCTTCCTAAAAAAACAACTTCCCGATTTAATTTTTTCCCAAATTCAACAATAGATTTTAGCCGTGCGATATGTGATGAGAAAGTTGTTACAATCATTCCAGCATTTCGGTTTTGAATTGTTAATAAAACTTCTTGGAGCAATGCCCGTGCGATTTTTTCCGAGGGTGTTTTTTTCTCTGAACCAGAATATAACGAATCTACAATAAATGCCAGAACTCCCTCTTTTGCGATTTCTCTTAATCGTTTATAATTCGGCTTTAAACCTAAAACTGGAGTGTCGTCCATTTTGAAATCATTGGCATAAAGAACAATCCCCTTTGGTGTTTGAAGTGCAATCATTAAACATTGAATTGTTGAATGAGTGATATTGATAAAATCTATTTTGTATTTTGTATTTTTTCCTTGAACATAAAATGTTGTGTTTGGCTTGATTGAGTAGGTTTTATTTCGGAGGACTATATCATTATCAGCTAAAAGAGAATTAAGAACTTGCATTGTAAATGGGGTTCCATAAATAGGAGCATTATATTTATCTGACAAAAAAGGAATTGCTCCGACATGGTCAAGATGTGCGTGACTTATGAATTGTGCCCGAATTTTATGCCGAATATGGTCTATTATAGAATCTTCTGGAACTGCTTTGATTGACTTCAGCCTCTTCTCAGTCATAACTTTATCCCGCTCTTCCATTGAAACAATCGCAGGTAAAAAAAACCCCTCATCAAAAATAAAAGCATCTTCTTCCAGTTCAACTACCACCATATTCTTTCCAACTTCTGAAAATCCACCAACTGTATATATCTTCACCATCTCGTTTTATTAAAGAACAGACATTTTTAAATTATCGCAATCTTTTTAATCCTCCAGGCATTAAGTATCTTATGGATAAAAAAGGATTGATTGGAATGATTGTTATCGCAGGAATTTTACTAGTCGTGGGATTTTTTTGGTTTGTTGGAGAGACCAATTTAAATGAAGAATCGATAGAATGTGTGAAAATTCAAACTACTTGTTGTCCATGCAATATGGGTGGTGAAGAGCAATGTGTTTTAGCCAGTGAAGTTACAAAATATAAGGAAAATTTATCTGAATGTCTTGAAAATGGAGTCTGCATCGCAATGTTTAATTGTCAGATTGAATCTTGCGAATACGTTGATGGAGAGTGTGTTGTTAGATGAAATTTGGTTTCTGTTTTTTTACAATTCTTATATTGCTCTTAACGATAGTTAGTTCTCAAAATTCTTTAGATGAAAAAATAAGTGATAAAGTTTCAGAGCAATTAGAAGATGAAAAAACTGTAGATGTAATTGTTAAACTAAAAGATAAAGAAAGTGGCAATGTTGTAATTTCTATGATGGATACCTTAAACAAAAATAAAATAATGAGCCAGCTAGACAAAAAAATAAAGAATGAGTTTAGCTCTTCAAACGCATTCTCTGCAGAACTTACAGAAGAGGACATCGAATATCTTTCAAAGGAAAATTATGTGGAAGAGATAAGTTATAATTATCCTATTAAGCTTTTATTGGACGATGCCGTCAGCATAACAAATGCGAGTTCTATTTGGCCAAAGCAAATTAATTCTTTAAACCTCACAGGGATTCGTCAAAGTGTTTGTATTCTCGATACGGGAGTTAATTATTCCCATCCAGATTTAGGGGGTTGCTCAACTGAAAGTTTTCTTGCAGGGAATTGTTCGAGAGTTATAGGAGGATATGACTTCGGAAATGATGATAGTGACCCCATGGATTATCATGGACACGGGACACATGTCACAGGAATCGTTGGAGCATCAGGAGGAATCTTTGGGATGGCTCCGAATGTTAACATTGTTTCAATGAAAGTTTTTACAGATGTTGGAAGCGGAACTACAGATATGATAGTTTCTGCAATTGATAGGTGTGTAGCTAATGCCTCGGCATATAATATTTCTGTGATTACAATGAGTATAGGATTATGTGAAGGAGATCCTTGTGAAAGCATTTTAATAGACGATTATTGTGATTCTGAACCAGGATTTGCAACCTTACGAAATGCTATTGATTCTGCAGTTGCCCAGAATATTTCAGTTATCGTGTCTTCTGGAAATGAAGGGAACACAACCCATATTGGAGTTCCTGCATGTATCGAAAATTCAATACCTGTATCTTCATCAACAAAATCTGACGGAGTTTCATCATTTTCAAACAGGAATAGTCTGGTCCAATTATTTGCAACAGGAGGAACATTTGGAGGAAGTGGAAGTTGTTCTCCAGGAAGTATGGACGCCACTAGGATATGTTCAACTTATAAGGATGGAGCATATATCTCATTTTCCGGAACATCGATGGCAGCACCAATGGTGGCAGGAGCGATAGCAATCCTTAATCAATTTTTAAACTTGACAAATCAATTAATGACTCCCCAAGAAATTGAAACTGCATTTAATCAAACAGGAGTATTAATCGACGACACTTCTGGAAGCGGATTAAATTATTCAAGAATTGACGTATACTCCGCCATTCTTTCCCTAGACGTCGACGCCCCGAATGTAACATTAGTCTCTCCAATTAATAACCATATCAATCTAACCAATAACCAAACTTTCACCTGCAACGCTACAGACTGGCAACTAGCGAATTTAACATTATATGTTTGGAACTCGACAGAGTTATACTATAACAAAACGAAAAATTTAACGGGAACAGCGAATGAAACTTCATTTAACTTAACGAATATGAGCGAGGATACTTACTCTTGGAACTGTTTATCTACAGACATAGAAGGCAACTCAGCATATGCTCCAACAAATTATAGTTTAACAATTGGAGGGCTTTCTGTGAACTTACTATTGCCTTCTAATGGAAGCTATACAAATATCAATGACACCAATTTTAGTTGCCAAGCTCTTTCCGACGCGAATAACGAATTAAGTAATGTAACGTTTTATTTGTGGAATTCAAGCGGGAGTTTGAATTATAGTTTAACAACAAATATTTCTAACTTTGATAATACGACAATTTTCAATTACACTTTTCTCACAGAAGGAAATTATTCATGGAATTGTTTAGGGGTGAACAATATATCAAATGAATCTTGGGGTGCTAATAATTTTAGCGGGGTTTATGATATTACTACTCCAAATCTGACATTGATAAGTTTACCTGCTAGTGCGACTTCAGATTCAATTTCGAGAACTTTTAGTTTTAATATCTCCGACGACAATATTGCTAATTGTAGTTTGATTATTAGTGGAGAAATTAATCTGACTAACTATTCAATAAATAACTCCTTAACCCAATTATTCAGCCAAGTATTTACCCCCGGAACTTATCCTTGGACAATTAATTGCAGCGACCAGGCAGGAAATGTGAACTCTTCCGAGGAAAATAGTTTTACTATAACTGCTCCAATAGTTGTTAGTAGTTCTAGTGGGGGCGGAGGCGGTGGAGGAAGTATTACAATTAGCTCAACCGAACCCCAAATTTATGAAGTTAATGTATCTGAAATTTCAAAAGGTTATACCAAGAGTTTAAAGAATAATGAAAAAGTAAACTTTAGTATTTTTGATTTTGAGGGTGGCCGACATTTATTAACTATTAATGAAGTTGGAGTCGATTACGTCAATATTATTATCGAGAGTGACCCAATAAATTTAATGTTAGGTATTGGACAATCTGTTAAGTTGAATTTAACCTCGAAGAGTTATTATGATTTATTTATCAAGGTAAACAAGATAGTTGCTGAAGAGGTAGAGTTGATAATCCAGTTGATTAATGAACCTATTGAGATTAAGGTTATTGAAGTTATTACAGAAGAAGAAATTGTAGAAACTGAGCCAATTATTGTTAAGGATTATTCATCAATAGTAATCGTCTTAGCTATTATTTTTATCTTCGTTGGTCTTATTATCCTTAAACTAAATAGGAAAAAATTAAAAATAGAAAAGCCTTTAGAAAAGAAGAAAAAGAAACATGGTAAAAGGAAAAAAACTAAATCTTAAACCCTCGGCGAGAGATAAGCGAAGATATTTCCTAGTTAGAACAACTAATGAAAAAGTTGAATCTGCTATTTTGGAATATATCGGGGTGCTTGGATTTGCGAAATCGGCTTATATGAAAATTAATACTAAAGATTTTCCAGAAAGATTAGTGGGGAGTTGTTTAACAAAATCTTTAGAGAATGTTCGGACAGCATTGGCATTGGCAGGAATTAAGATTGAGAACGTTTCTGGAACCCTTAGAGGATTGAAAGGATAGTTTTAAAAATGGAGTATAATAGATTTTATTAAGGTAAGTTTTTTATTTATAGTATGGAAGATATACAACACCAACAGATGGGATATGACCGAGCGGCGACGATGTTTGCTCCAGATGGACATATTCTGCAAGTAGAGTACGCGGAAAAGACAGTCCGACTTGGCTCAGCTTCAATTGGTATTCTTGGAAAAGATTGTGTTGTAATCATTTCAGATAGACGGCAAAAAGACAATTTAATTATCGAGGATTCGGCGAATAAAATTAATGAGATTGACGAGCACATCATTGCAGTTTCTGCAGGAATTACTTCAGACGCGAGAGTTCTAGTTGAGAAAGCGAGAATGATTGCCCAACAACATAGAATGACTTACGACTCAGCTCCGAGCACCGAATCAGTCATTAGAGATGTCGCAGATATTCAACAACAATTTACACAATATGGCGGTGTGCGACCATTCGGGGTTTCAATGATGTTTGGAGGATACAATGGCGAACCAACCCTTTATACTGTAGACGTTACAGGAAATTATTTGAGATACAAAGCAAACGCAATTGGGGAGAATGACGAAAAAATTAAGAGACTTCTAAGAGAAAAGTATACCAAAAACTTGAGTTCACAAGAAGCGATAAAATTAGGATTAAACATTTTTAAGGAAGTTCAAGGAGACGAGTTTAGTATTGATAAATTTGACGTAGGGATTGTGAAGGATGGTAAAATTGAGAAATTAGGTGGAAAGGAACTAACCTATTAAGGAAGATTAATAAAGTTTAGATTCTTATTTATAATATGACAAACACTGTTGCACGAATAACGAAAGATGGAAAGCATTTTGAGATTCTTGTGGACTTGGAGGAGGCGATGAAAGTTCGGAAGGGTAATGGAAATCTTAGTATTGCAGTTTTAACGAATGCAGTTTTTCATAATCTAAAATCTGGAGAGCACGTTTCTGAGAATGAATTAAGAGAAGCATTTGGTAGTGATGATTTTTTGACTGTTGCTGAAAAAATTATCAAGAATGGAGAAGTTGTTCGGACAGCTGATTCAATTAAGGCAAATCACGAACAGAATTACAAACAATTTGTTGATTTTTTATCGAGAAATGCAGTTTCGGCAGAAGGTCGACCTTACACTCCTGACAGAATTATGAAAGCCTTAGAAGAGGCAAATGTCAATGTTAAACACAAACCTATTGAATCCCAGATTGGAGAGATTATGGACCAGCTTTCTAGGGTATTGCCAATAAAAATTGAGATGAAAAAAGTTAGACTAACTATCCCTGCGATTCATACTGGGAAAGCGTATGGACTTGTGAAGGAATTTATGGTTGAAGAAAAATGGGAGAATAATGGAGATTTGCAAATTATTGTAGAGATGCCGACGGCATTAATATTTGATTTTTATGACAAGATTAATGGGGCTACGCATGGTAGTGTTTTGAGTGAGGAATTTAAATCTTAGGTATATGGATAACTCAAAATAAATTTCTTATCCATCTTCTTAGAATATCTCTAGAAAAAGAAGTTTAAAAATCTTGGTGGAATTAATCCTTCTAAAAACTTAGAGGATTAAGAAGTGATTAAACTGGAACTGCTACTCCCGAAACATTGTATGTTGCTAAATGATTGTCTTCGTTATCTAAAATTAAATTACTTATTGTAGGAACCGTATATTTTTGAGGATCATCTGATGAAAAGTAAATATAGTCTACGACCGATTTATATTTCACCGAAATTCCCTGGTCAATTAATTTTTGAGGATTGACTAATGACTCTATTCCATTTTGATTTGCAATTAAATTTCCCTGTAATCTGTTTAGGAAACTTGGAGCTGACGTTGATGCGATGTAGTAAGAATTTCCAAAATGCGATGTAAGGTTTGTATAATCTCCTTCAGTTACAAAGGTAGAATAAGGTGTTTGATTTATTTTATTAGTAACCTTTCCGAAAGTGTTTGTAGAATAAATAGGGTCCTCAAAATCTTTTATAGGGATATAAGATTCTATTAATGCTGATCGATTCCAGCTAACTAACTTTCCCCTGTCCTCAATTATAAGTGTGATGTTTAAAACAACTTTTAGATTCCAAGGGTCTTCTTGTGTCAGAGTTATTTCCGGATTTAGAAGTTCTATATCTGCATTAATCTTGTTAGCATTTCCAGCTAGGAAGTTTTGCATAGCTGTGAAGGTTGCATCTTCCATTAAATCTTGATGAACTCCGTCGAGAGTGCCATTAAAAAAAATTTCATTTAATGAGGAGTTTACATTATTTATATAAGAACCTGTGTCCAAGATTTTTTTATCAAATAAAAATACTGCCCGATAACCTGAAATGAATACTTGTCGTGGTAAATCTTGTTCAACAGAAGCGACGAAATTATTGAGAGTATTTATCCGTTTGTTTATCGCAGAACGGTCTTGGATTAAATTGTATGCACCATATGAAACTGCAAATAACGACAATAGAGTTATTGTGATTATTGTGAAAATCATCCCCCTTTTTCCTAATACCATTTTCTAACTTGTACCTCCGTTGAAAAAAGAAAGGGGACTCCTTCTAAATTTGATGTGCTAATCTGTAGGTCGTCCTCAGAAAGATCTACATCTAATTTACCGTCGGAATCGAAATCTAATAGTTTGAAAATATTATAAACTGCGATTTGTACTGCATCAGTTGCTCCCTCACATTCAGAATAAATTCCGCAATATATTCCTTCGGTGCTTGAATCTCCGTAATTGCAATTTGTAGAACCTTGATAATCATTTGGAATTAACATTGTTAAATTATACTCATTAAATTGGACACTCCAACTACATCCTTCGGCGGTAGCTGAGACGGAAGTATAAGATGCCAGCTTCTTAGATATTGTGTAAATAATCTTATTGCTAATTGACCCTGTGCTAGTGTTTGATGATGAGAGACCGGTGTTTAATTCTAAGGTATTGTTGTTTTGAATAAGTGATAGAGGTATATTTATTGTATAGGGGTCTCCAAGTTTTAGGAATTCTGTTTCATAACTACTTAAGTTAAAAATATTATTACCGTTTAGATTTACGTTGCTCGTCCATTTAGGTCCTGAATAAGAGATTACATTTGCTTCTAAAGGTACAGAATTTTCTGGTATGTCAAAGGTTCCTCCATCAGATGTTGAAAATGGTTTTTCTATTGTTGTGATGAGCCCTATTGGGGGATTTTCTTTTGCATAGTCAAATTCGATATAGGAGTCGGGATAAAGTTGTGAAAAGAAATCTCCCGTAACCTCAATAGTTTGTTCGTAATATGCTGTCTCTATTAATTCTGTTGCGATTTTCTCATATATATCTGCTAAGTTATCAATGGCGCTGTAGAAACTACCGTTACCGCAGGAAGCCATACTTGTGAGGGTTTGCACATTAGCCGCTTCTCCAAATCCAATTGTATAAACTTTTATTCCGTGGTCGTTGTAAGCATCACAAGCAGATTGTATAGCATCTTGATTCGCATTTCCAGTTCCTTGTTCTGAACATTGCACATTTGCATCCCCATCACTCATTATTACAATAGATTGAAATTTATCTATTGTTGAATCCGCTAAGATTCCTGTGACTGCTTTATTTATTCCACAACAAATACAAGTTAATCCGTCTGCACTCCAAGAACCAACTTCAGATTTTAGGGAAACATTATTATTTGAGAGGGGATGATAGTTTGAATCTAATGCACTACTTGAGTAAGCAGATAATCCTACTCTGTTGCCTGTAGCATTGAGAATCATATCAATAAATAGGTTATTAGCGTCCTTGGCATCTTGAATTTTATTTTCGAGAGTTCCTCCACAACTTGCACATCCCACTTCAGTACTACAGTCTTTAAACCAACAACAATACCATGGACTTACTCCGCTACAACTTGGCAACATACTTCCAGATATATCTGTAACAGAAAAAACATCAATGTCTCGAGTGTTGTTTGTAACATAATTTACATTTTCCATTCCGAATCTTAATGGAATGGTTTTTTTGCTTAACTCGGTATAATTAAGTAATGAGGCAAGTGTCAAGTTTGTTATGGTAATTACTTCTCCTTCAGAGGAACCGTTGAAAACTTGTGTACCTCCAA
Source organism: archaeon (assembly GCA_043810285.1). Classification (GTDB taxonomy): domain Archaea; phylum Nanobdellota; class Nanobdellia; order Pacearchaeales; family GW2011-AR1; genus JAGVXH01. The sequence goes on along the minus strand of JBDROH010000019.1, from coordinate 22,949 downwards.
TGTTTAGGAATGTATCTACGGAATTGTTGAAATGAATTGAGATGCTTAATCCAGTTAGGTTTCCAGGGACATAAAACCCGTCATAAAGATTGATGATTCCAGATATTCCAGGGAAATAGTATCTTGTTGGTTGTTCATAAGTAACATAACTGTCATAAGTAATTTTGATGAATCCTCCAGTTACATGTAAGTTGGTACCTTTTATTTCTACAATATTTTGTCCAGAGGTAAAGTTAGTTGTGTTGAGACTATAGTCTACTGGAGTGAAATCATCTACTGATTTTGAAAAGCTTCCAGAGCTTACTCCATTGATGTAAACTTCAAAGTCATTGTTTACAACTAGTTCTATTTTTGCAGCACTTATACCTCCTTGATAATCAATTAATACACTTATATTTCCTTCTCCGACGTAACCTCCAAAATAAATATAATTTGTTCTGACATTACTTGAAAGAAATGCCCTTGCCGAGAATCCTGTGACTCCATCTCCCCCACCTATTCCACTAATTACTTGTCTTTCGGTAAAAATATTTTCTGCGGTTTCAAGAGGAGTTATATTTTTAGAAGCTAGAAGTTTGCTACCATACCATATTCCTATGTTTTCATTAGGATTTACCGAAGACAAAACCTCCTCACTTAATCTTTCTGCGATAGTTATGTTGGTTATATAAAACTCACCTATTTGGTCTATGACTGATTTAGCGGGATCCAAGATATATCCTTGATCTATTAGCTGTCTTGAATAATTGTTATCAAGTTCTCCAATTTTTAATGAACCCAATGATTGTAAAATATCTTTGGAAACTGAAGAATCTTGTTGTGACTGATTTAGTATCGGCAATGCTATCATAATTGTTATCAAGATTATCATTAACGCAATCAGTGCATCTATCGTAAAAAATTGAGCTTTTATTTTCATTCTTCCCATATGTAAATATAAAGTGAGGTAGTTTTATTTTGATAAATGGTAAACCTAGTTATCTTGATAAGATTTCTCGCATCTATATTATCTTTTGTAACTCCAGGCTTTCCGATTCCTTCGACTTCTATAGAATTGATTGTCATATTTTGGTCTAAGAAAAAATAATAGTCGTACTGTGTGTTAAATAAAGTTTTTGTGAGTGTATAGTTATTTTCGGTATAAATCATTTCATAGAGTCTTTCTAGTTTGGTTTCATTAATTTTATCTTCGCTACTAATTCCTAAAGTGATTACATTACTTGAGTTCCAATCAAGGGGATAACCTGAAGACATTAAATTATCTGCGATAATTTTTCCATCATAAAAAAGGAATTCAAAATTATCTTGAGCTTCACTAGGTTGATTTAAAGAATAGACAAAGAACACAATTATCCCTACTAAGAAGAGTACTATTCCTGTTAAAATATCAAAACCCCATATTTGTCCTCCTTTTTCAATTCTCATGCGTTAAGATAAATTACTCCATCAATTTTTTTAATTATATTCATTGTTATGTTTACATCTCCTACGACATTGGCTACTGGAAGAGTTAGTGCATGACGATTATCTATTGTTTTGATATAGACAATTCCTGATTCTATATTAGCTTCATAGTCTATATTTCCAGCCTTTTGAGGGAGTTCAAATTCTCTGAGGTATCCGTCTCCTGATTGAAGTGCAAGGTTGATTTCGTCCTGGACTATTAATGCAATTTCTTTTACCAAAAGATTCTCTCTTTGATATGTTTTATCATTCATATTCTCTTGAATCACTAAGAGAAAGATTGAAGCAAAAAAGAAGACCGTTCCAAGGATAATAATAAACTCTACGCTGACTTGAGCTTTTTTGTACTCCATTTTAATTTTGAGATATTACTGCGTGAGTTGAATTAGCGACAATAATCAAATTTTTTATACCTGAAACTGAAGAAATTTCTTCCGTAGAGCTCTCAGCTATAGGAACATTACTTGAGAAAGAAATCTTATTTTGTCCTGTTGCTAAATAGTATGTGATTACGAGAGTATCGTTGATTATTTCTATATCTTGAACTCCGTCTGGAAGACGTACAGAAATAGTTGCTTTTGAGGGTTCTCCTGCATAAAACACCGTTTCAGAAGTCGATATAATCTTATTTGCGAAGCTATTAATTTGACCTGACTTGATTCTATCATTTGTAGTACCACTATAAGAATACCCGATACCTAAAATCCCAATTATAACAAATGTTAGAAATCCCATCAAGATTAAAAACTCCATACTTGACTGTGCATTTTTCTCTTTAAATGATACCATCTCTTACCTGCCTAGTTAGAAGATTAGATTAATAAAAGTTCTTATTGATTTTATTAAACAATATCTTTATAAAATTGAGAGTTTATGAACTATGAGGATATTACTAAAATGATAAAAGAAGGAGATATAGTTTTTACCGGAGTTTGGATGGTCGTGTTTTTAGTTATAGTCAATGGTGCGTATCTTCTTTACCAAGTTGAGAATCCTATAAATCTTATATCGGGAAATTCTATTGGAGAAACAATCGGAGGGTTTTATGAGGTGAGTTCGGTGAATCATAGGATATTTATAGCATTTCAATTCCTCTTGCTATTGGTAATTGTTATATCTTTTTTTATAATTGTTAGAAAATTAAAATCGAAGAAAAAATTATTGAAGAATGATTTTATAAATAAAAAGAGTACTAAATCTAGAACTGACCTTGATACTTTATATGAAATATTAAAACATAAAAAGGAAATAGACATAGGGGATATTGGAAAGGTATTCAAGGTTAATCCAGAGATTGCTTTGGAGTGGTCCAAGATATTAGAAAATGGAGATCTTGCGATGATTGATTACCCTGGGTTTGGACGACCAGTTTTGAGATTATTAGAGGAGGGTAATCGAGATGAATCTTTATCTAAAGATAATGTTATGAAAATAAAGAATGTAGAGCAAAAAAAGGTGGAAGAGGAGATTAAGAATTCTTCCCATAAAGAATTTGTTTCAGTTAAGAAAGTTATCTCTAAAAAAGATATGAAAAGAATTCTAAAGATTAGGAAACAAGCTGAGAAAAGGGCTAGAAAAATGAATAAAAAGATTAAGAAAATAAAAAAGATTGAGAAGAAATCCAAAAAGCGGTGATTAAATGAAAGGCAAAGTTAATATAGTTAAAAAGTTGGAAGAGAAGATTTTTTTTAAGAAAGAGGTTCTTGAGAGTTATGTAATAACCTCAGCTAAGTCAATCGATATAAATGTTGAAATAAAAAAAGATGAAACTAGAACAACTTATAATCTAAAAGTTCCAGAGATTAATCTTGCTACGAAGGTTTTGCTTGAGGATATTAGAAATGATTTAATTACTGCTACGACGGTAGGAATGAGAGAAATTGTTGACCCAAATGCTGTTGATGCTATTAGGGAAAAATTCGTGAAGGAGGCAGAAGATCTTCTTGAAAGAAAGATTCCTACTCTTGCTCCGGAGACCAAGAAAATTCTCGTTAATAAGTTGATGCAGGATATGTTGGGTTTGGGAGAAATTGAGTTTTTGATTAATGATTCTAATTTAGAAGAAATTGTAATTCCATCTTCAAAAGAACCTATAATGATTTTTCATAAAAAGTATGGTTGGCTTCCGACAAATCTTACTATAAATCGAGAAGATGAAATTATTAATTATTCAAATATTACTGCAAGAAGAGTTGGAAGACAGATTACAGTTCTAAGTCCTTTACTTGATGCACATTTAGTTTCGGGAGATAGAGTTAATGCCGTGCTTTATCCTATTAGCACTAAGGGAAATACTATAACTATTAGAAGATTCGCAAGAGACCCGTATACTATTGTTGATTTGATTGAGAACAAAACTTGTGATTTAGGAGTTGCGGCACTGCTATGGCTTGCAGTAGAATATGAAATGAATGTTATTATTTCTGGAGGTACAGCGTCGGGAAAGACAGTTCTTCTTAATGCATGTATGCCTTTTATCCCACCAAATCATCGAGTGATCAGTGTTGAAGATACTCGAGAATTAATGCTTCCAGAATTTTTATATTGGACTCCCTTGGTCACTCGAAGTGCAAATCCGGAAGGAAAGGGTGCGATTACTATGCTTGATCTTCTTGTTAATTCTCTGAGAATGAGGCCAGACAGGATTGTTTTGGGAGAGATGAGACGGAAAGAAGAAGCGATGGTATTGTTTGAGGCAATGCATACAGGTCATTCGGTTTATGCTACAATGCACGCAAATTCCGCGACAGAAACTATCTCCAGACTGATAAACCCTCCATTGAGTATTCCTGCGAATCTTCTTAATGCAGTAAATTTGAATGTTGTTATGTTTAGGGATAGGCGGAAGGGAATAAGACGAGTATTTCAAGTTGCTGAATTTAATACTAGCGGAGACAGAGCAGAAGCTAATATCATTTATAGATGGATTCCTGAAGTTGATAAGATTATTAAGCATTCGGAAAGCTCAAGATTTTTTGAAGAGATATCAAAAAATACAGGGATGACTCAAGCAGAATTAGAAAAGAATCTTGAAGAAAAAAGGCATATCATAACCTGGTTGATGAAAAATAAAATAAGAAGTTTGAAAAATTTTGGAAAAGTAATGAATCATTATTATTCAAATAAAGACAACCTTCTTAAAGAGATTAGGCAAAACAATGTGAAGATGTTTAAAGAGGAGAATTAAGAGATGATAACTAAAACCTCGGAGGTAGTTAGGTCAAGATTATGTAATGAAACAGTTCTTACTGATCAAAAATCTAAAAATTTCCACTAATGAAATTTATAATTCCTTTTACAACCTCCACTATAACAAGGTTAAAGGCTAATGCGAAATTTTTTTCTTCGAGATTTAGACATAAGAAAGAGTCTTCCTTGGGAGAGTACCTTAAAGGAGTCGATGTTAATTTAACTCGTGAAGAATATCTTGGAATTGTCCTTAAATCTTTTGTAAATTTATTTGTGTTTTTATTTTTTTTATTTAATGCGATTTTTGTGATTATAGGTATAAATCTATTTTATATCTTAAGTTTTGGTCTTGCTTTTATCTTTGCGATATCTGTCTCATTCAGTCAGCTCGCTTATCCACGAGTATTTGTTTCTAAAAAGGAGAAAGATATTGAGAAGAATCTTATATTTGCGTTAGAAGATATTTTAATTCAGTTGGATTCTGGAATTCCCTTGTTTGATATTTTGACCAATATCTCTGGTTCTGATTATGGGGAGTTAAGTGTTGAATTTAAGAAGGTAGTTAAGAAAATTGGTTCAGGAGAACCGGAAGCAGAGGTTCTGGCAGACATTAGTGCAAGGAGCTATTCCGTTTTATTTAAACGAACTCTTTGGCAAATCAGCAACGGATTAAATGCTGGAAGTGATATGTCTATGATTATAAGAGAGAATATAAAAATGTTGAACGAAGAACAAATGATTCAGATTCAAAATTATGGGAATAAGTTGAATCCACTAGTTATGATGTATATGTTAACATCTGTAATCGTTCCTGCATTGTCAGTTAGTTTCATTACAGTTATCGCCTCGATGATAGGTCTTGAGGAAAATCTTACGATGGGAATATTTCTTGGACTTTTTGTTTTTGTTTTTGTTTTTCAGATAATCTTTTTAGGTTTAATTAAATCAAAGAGGCCGAGCTTATTATGAGTCTTGAAAAAAAGATTAAGATTAGATTGAGTAAGGAGGAGATTATGATTGAAAGAAAAAATGTAGGAATTACAGGAATAATTGCGATGCTTATTAGCCTGATTGTGTTTGCTATTTATGGAAATCTTCTTTCAGCAGGAGTGGTTTTTGCAGTAGCGTTTACAGTAGCGTTTTTAACTTTTAAGTTTATGACTTCCTTGAAGAAATCTGCCAGAATAACAAAGATAGAAGGAGTTTTTCCGGACTTCTTACAATTGGTTGCGAGCAATCTAAGGGCTGGAATGACAATAGATAGGGCTATCCTTTTGAGTTCTCGACCAGAATTCGCTCCTCTTGATGAAGAAATCCTCCGGACGGGAAAAGATATTTCTACGGGAAAACCAGTGGAGCTTGCATTAAAATTTATGTCCAGTAGAATTGGTTCTGAAAAAGTTGAGAAAACTTTTCTGATAATTTTTTCTGGAATTCGTGCAGGAGGGAATTTAGCAATTTTATTAGAAGAGACTTCTAGAAATATGAGACAAAGAGAGTTTATCGAAAAGAAAGCTGCTTCTCAAGTGTTAATGTATGTTATATTTATATTTTTAGCAGTCTCAATTTTTGCCCCAGGACTCTTCTCGCTTTCAGGAATTTTAGTTGAAACTATGACAAATCTTATGGGAGGCATTAGTCTAGAATCTTTACCCCAGAATCTTCCAGTATCTTTCTCGACGATAAATATATCTATTGATTTTGTTTTTTATTTTTCTATAGTATTCATAATTGTAATGAATATTATGGCTTCACTTGTTTTGGGACTTGTAGGTAAGGGGAATGAAAAAGAAGGGTTAAGATATCTCCCAATAATGCTCATTTTAAGTTTGAGTATTTTCCTTGCAGTAGGGAAAATATTATCTGGAGTTATCACAGGTCTTACGGGCTAGCATAAGTTTTTATAGATGTTTTATTAAAAGAAAATATGGCGAATAAAAAAAAGGCAAGGAAAAGAAAAGTGGATGTAAAGAGAAATATTCAATCTAAACGAATACCTTTTAAAAAATTCAAGGAAATAATTAAAAACGTTAAATATAAAGCGGGGTTACATAAAAATTCAAAAAAGAAGAGTATTGAAAGAGTTCCTACAGGGATTAAAAATTTAGATAAAATTATTGGCGGAGGATTTGAAAAAAATTCTACGAATCTTATTGTTGGGGGAAGCGGAAATGGAAAATCTATCTTTGCAATGCAGTTTTTGATGGAAGGTTTAAGGCGAGGCGAGGGTGTGTTATATGTTGCTTTTGAGGAAAAGAAAAAAGATTTTTATAGAAACATGTTGGAGCTTGGGTGGGATTTGGAAAAATATGAAAAGTCCGGAAAGTTTTTCTTTTTATCGTATACTCCTGGAAAGATAAAGACGATGTTAGATGAAGGTGGAGGAGATATCGAGATGATTGTGTTAAGTAAGAAAGTTCAGCGAATTGTAATGGATAGTATAACTACATTTGTAATGCTGTTTGAACGTGATGTTGAAATGCGAGAGCAAGCATTAGGTTTGTTTTCTCTTCTTAAAGGTTGGACATGCACCTCACTTTTAGTTTATGAGAGAGACCCATTAATTGACAAAAAGCAATCTTCAAGAGTTCTTGAGTTCGAAGCTGATTCGTTGATTTTTCTTTATTTTACTAGGTTGAATAGGACGAGAGAAAGATTTCTAGAAGTTTATAAAATGAGGGGAACTAAACATTCGACAAAGATTTTTCCGTATAGTATTCGTAAAAACATTGGAATTGAACTTTCTTCTAAACCTTATTCTGGGAAGTTAGATCGTTTTAAATCTACATAGTAACCCTTGCCATTATTAAAAACTTCCTCGATTAGAGGAAAAATAAAAATAAATAAATAAATTTATGCTACTGGTGCTGAGACTGATCCTGTAGATGTTAATGGAAGTGAACTTCCAGGTCTTAGATAAGTTATAACTACATCTCCTGAAAAAGTAGTCCCTGAATTTGCATCAGTACAAGTTAGAGTTACAATCTGTGCGGCTTTTGATGTTCCATCAAAACTCGTATCTTGAGTACAACCTTTCCCAGTTATATTCACAGTTACTGAACTTAATGTTTCTCCACCTTTATTCATAATTTCTAAATTTACCGTATCCTCTGATGCACTGGATGCAACACCATAGAATGGCGCATTTACAAATATAGAACTAGAGCCTGTTTGATTAAAGTAGAAATATGAGCCTAAAGCACCAATAACTATAATAGCGGCAAGAATTGCCCAACCATAAGTCATTAAAAACTCTAAAGCTGCCTGTCCTTTTTTATTATTCATTTTACCTCCTTTTCGTTATTAATAATTTTGTCTAATTAAATAGATGAAAGTTAATATATAAATATTCCTATAATCTTAACACCAGGATTATTTAAATTTTGAACAACGTCGTAGATTAATAAAATTTATAAACCGAGTTTAACATCAAGGAAGATGGCAGGAGAAATGACTATGCCCGGGATGGGCGGAGGTTTGATGCGTTATAAGGAAGAATATGATTCTAGATTTAAATTTGGTCCTAGCGCTGTCATCGGAATGATTATCGCAGTAATTATTTTTATCGTCGGACTTAGAATTTTTATTAAGTAAAATGTTTCCTGGAATGAATGCTGCGAAGATGCAAGGGATGATGAGAAAGATGGGGATTTCTCAAACCCCTCTCAATGTTAAGAGAGTTATTTTTGAAATTGAGGAGGGGAATTTGATTATTGATGAACCCTCTGTAATTCGAGTTATGATGCAGGGACAAGAGACTTACCAAGTTTCAGGCGAGGCTCGAGAAGAAGAATTGAATAATTTTAGTGAGGAAGATATCGAGATGGTTGTTAATAAAACTGGAAAAAGTAAAGATGAAGTTCGGGAAGCTTTAGAGACAAGTGAGGGAGACATCGCTGAAGCGATTATGAAGTTAAAGGATTAATTCTCAAGTATAATAATTAATAAAAAGAGTTCTCGATGTGTTATGGAATGAGAGATTTTAATGAAGAACTAATTAATGCAAAGTATCATTTAGCCGTGGCAGATAGAATGTATAGGGGTTATAGTGAATTCCCTGATAAGAGGTTTCTCGTAGGAGTAATTAATGAATTAGCTAAGGCAGTTTCAAGTTTGATTAAGGCTTTTTTAATTTATGAAGGTTTTAGGGGAAGGAATAGTTTGAAAAATATCAATATTTTTATGAAAACTGTAGCTCCAAAATATTTAGATAAATTGACTTGTGAGAACTTGTTTAAGGTTCTTGAAATTGAGCGGGCGCAGAAATATTCTCCAATTGAGTATGCTAAGGATGGGAAGATTATTTTATTAATCCAGGGAAGGTATAGATTTCTAACTGTAATGAGGATTGGAGAACTTATTGAATCTATAAAAAAAGGTGTTGCAGTATTTCCTAGAAATTTTCGACACATATAAAAAGGTCATTCACTTGATCTTTTCCACTGAAAGGTTGCGAATTATGATTGAAGATATTATAAAAGAAAAGACGAGTGCCGATCATCTCTTATATGTTAGTTTAAAATATACAAAAACTTGTGATGTAATTTTAAATTTACTGGCTCGGTGGAAAAGTTTGATTGAGATTAGTTTTGACGCTTTGCTCGAGGAAGGTGTTGGGACTGGTAAGATACCTCATACTCCAGAAAGTCCAAAACAGCGGGTGGAGTTCATGAAAACTTATTTTAAAAAATCGGAAGAAATTCAAGCAGTGATTCCATTATATATTTTTTTTAAAAGAGTTCCTGATTTAAACAAAACTAGGAGAGGAGAATTTAGAAAGAATGTTGGTTTGAATGTAATTGAGCTAACGAAAACTACAGAAATTGATATGGAAAAACTAGGAGAATATGCTGAAATTGTCGAGAGATTTATTAATAAAGTGAAACTAATTCTTTCAGATTGAGCTAAACAAAATTTATAAAGCGAGTTTTTCTGATAGTTTTACTTTATATTAAAATGGCGCGAATAATAGTTATAAATTCAGGGAAAGGCGGTGTTGGTAAAACCACTACTGCAATTAATCTTGGAGTATCTTTGAATAAATTAGGAAAAGATGTTATCATTGTCGATGCTAATTTAAACACGCCTAATATTGGTCTTCAACTTGGGGCTCCGATTGTTCCAGTAACGTTAAACCATGTTTTAAAAGGAACTGCCAATATTGAGGATGCAATCTATGAACATTCCTCTGGAACTAAGATTGTTCCTTCTTCACTTTCTATTGAGGAACTTACAAAGTTTAACACAAAGAAAATCCCTGGGATTGCGCAAGAGTTGGGAACTATGTGTGAATATGTTATCATTGACTCAGCGGCAGGATTTGGCGAAGAGGTTATTGCCTCTATTGAGGCTGCTGATGAAATTATCATTGTAACTAATCCAGAGATGCCTTCGGTTACGGATGCATTAAAGGCTGTTAAGGTTGCTAGGAAGATGGGAAAAGAGATTAATGGAGTTATTATTACTCAACATAGGGGTGCGAAATATGAAATGTCGTTACCTTCTATAAAGTCAATGTTAGAATCCCAAATTATTGGTGTTGTTCCAGAGGATTTTGCTGTAAAAGAAGCTTTGAATTTAAGGGATGCTGTTGTCCATACTCATCCTCGAAGTAGGGTTGCTAAAAAATATTGTGAAATTGCTCGAAAAATTGCTGGAGAAAATATTGAGAAAAAACAAGGGTTTTTTACTAGGTTGTTTAGACATTAGGATCTAGTTTGTTAAAATGTTATTTATCCAACTATGCTTCCTACTTCAATATCTATATCTGGGGAAATTAAAGATAACTTTGTATGATCTTTGTTTGATGCTGCAAGTAGCATTCCTTGAGATTCTATGCCTTTGAGTTTTCTTGGTTTTAAATTTGTTAAGACAATTATTTTCTTTCCCTTGAGTTCTTCGTGAGAATAAAACTTTTTAATCCCTGCACAAATTGTCCGTGCTTCGTTGCCTAAATTAATTTCCAATTTATAGAGCTTATCTGCCCCTTCAATATCTTCTACATTTTTTATTTCTGCAACTCTTAAATCAAGTTTTTCAAAATCTGTAAATTCTATTGTTTCTTTTGTCGCTATATTTTCCATATTATTTTTTTTAATCTTTAACTTATAAGTCTTTCTTTATTTTTAATTATGATTCTCTCTTGTTGTAAAACTTCTTCAAGAGATTTATAGATTAATTGTCCTTTGAAATAAATATAATCCTTAGGATACTTTGAATGATTAACTTTTGCTGAGAGTTTATAAGAGAAAGATTCTGTCGAGGTTCTTACACGAATTAATCTTCTCAACATTGAAGGTGTAGCCCATTCAGGGTATTTGGAAATTTCGTCGAAGATTGTTAGTGCTGGCCAGATTTTTACTGAAAGATTAAAAACTTTTTCATCGGTGTCTGCATCTTTTTCTTGGTCGATTAATTCAAAGAAGTTGTGACAGAGTTTATCGAAAAATTCTTCAGTTAACTTTTTATCCAATGCCTTTTCAAAATTATTTGCTTCGTCCATATCATAATAGAGAGTTACAAGTCCTTTTTCGCTTTGAAATATATGATTAAAAAATCCAACTCCAATCCACTTTTTGAGTTCTGTGGATTCTCCCTCATGCCAAGCTCTTACATCAAATAAAGAACATTCTCTTATTAAACATGTTTTATGTGCCACTTTTCTAAAAGTATCCCTTCGACTATATCCTCTTGAACAGAACTTCTATTTTTTTAAGATTTAAATTTTTTATTGGTTTATTTATTTTTTCAAATGAAATTTTAAATTTGAAATGTTTTGCTATTTTTTCGCAAGTTTCTGGAATAAACGGAAAGAGAAGTATCGTTGCTGTTTTTATTCCTTGAAGAAGATTGTAGATAATTTCTTGACTTTCTAATTTCTTTTCATCTTTTATCTCCCAAGGTTTTTTATCTTGAATATATTTGTTTAATTTGTCTATGAACTCAAATATCTTATTCAATGCCTTATCTATTTCGTAATTTTCTATTAATTTATTTACTTCATTAAAAAGTTTTATAGAATCGTATGCTTTCTCAAAATCATTATTATCTAGTTTTTCAATCCCATATTTTTCGGCTAGTGCCGAGGTTCTGGAAACTAAATTTCCTAATTTGTTTGCTAATTCATCATTATGTCTTTGTATCAATGCTTTTTCGCTGAAGTCTCCGTCGTCGCCTGTTGCAAACGGGAATTGTCTTAAGCAAAAATATCTTACTGAATCAGCGCCATATTTTTCTGTAAGTGTGATTGGAGATATTGCATTGCCTAGTGATTTTGATATTTTCTCTCCGTTGAAGGACAGGAACCCGTGGTTGAAAATAGTCTTAGGTAATTCAATTCCCGCAGATTTTAACATTGCTGGCCAGTATACCGTATGGAACCAAGCGTTGTCTTTGCCCAACAAGTGGACTGTTGGTTTGCCCCAGAAATCTTCTCGACCTTTTTCTCTTGTTGCAGTATAGTAATTGATTAATGCGTCAAACCAAACATAAGTTATATGCTTTTTATCTAGGGGGAACGGGATTCCCCAATCGAATGAAGTTCTGGTTATACTCAAATCCTTTAGTCCTTCTTTTACCCTGTTCACGATTTCGTTTCTCCGAGATTTTGGTAAAATGAATTCTGGATTTTTTTTGTAGTGGTCTAGGAGAAATTTTTGATAGTTAGATAATCTGAAGAAGTATGTTTCCTCTTCTATTTTTTCAAGAGGTCGTTTGTGGTGAGGGCAGATTAAGTCAGGACAATCTTTTTCAGTGTAGTATGCCTCACAACCTGTACAGTATAATCCGTTATATTTTCCAAGATATATGTCGCCGTTTGCTTCACATTTTTTTATGAAATCTATTACGACTTTTTGATGGTCTTTATCTGTCGTCCTAATGAACCTATCATAATTTATATTCAGAGCTTTCCACGCTTCCTTGAATTTTTTTGATACTTCATCGACAAATTCTTGAGGAGCTTTTCCAGCTTCTTTCGCGGCATCTTCAACTTTCTTCCCATGCTCGTCGGTTCCGGTAACAAATAAAACTTCGTTTCCTTTAAGTTTATTCCATCTAGCTAAAACATCTGCTACAATTTTTTGGTATGCGTGACCAATATGTGGCTCGGCATTTACATAGTCTATTGCTGTCGTTACATAAAATTTTTGTTTCATAATTTAGTGAGGTTAAGTTGGTATAAAAATTTATCGAGACAAAATAATTAAGAATATGTAAAAGAAGAATTTTTATACAGTCTTTACAGTAATTTTATATGGTGAGAAAAGGGAGTGTTGTTCGGGTTAATCACCCCGTTGTTAAAAAGAAGATTGAAGATAGTCTAAAATTGAGTATTCAAGAAAGTTCGTTTTGTTCGATGTCTTCAGGATTTGGATTATCTTATCTTTCGCCATTTGCATTAATCCTAAACGCCACCTCTAGTCAGATTGGTATTTTACAGGCGATTATCGGTTTGCTTCCAAGTATTGTTCAACTTAAAGCTGCGGAACTTATTAGAACATTTTCTAGAAAAAAAATTGTTCTTAACGGCGTTATGTTTCAGATTCTTCTTTGGATTCCAATTATATTAACTGGAATTTTATTTTATATCGGAGTTCCTTATATGATTTGGGTTTTTATTTCACTCATCGGATTGTTTTATTGTTTTATTGCAATTGATCAACCTGCATGGTTCTCCTGGATGGGCTCTTTAATTCCAGAAAATAAACGAGGAAAATACTTTGCTAAGAGAAACAGAGTGGCGGGTTTTTTTGGTTTAGTAACTATGATTCTCGGAGCGATTATTTTAGATAGTATGAAGGGTGTTGGAATTTCTCGAGGAAATATCTTAGGTTATACTATTTTAGGATTTGCGGTATTATTCGTTCTTGCTGCATTGATGCGAGTGGTTTCCTGGACGCTTTTGAAAAGGCAATATGAACCTAGATTAAAAATTCGGAAAAAGGATGGTTTTTCGTTTTTGCAATTTCTGAAAGTTGCTCCGTCTACTCCTTTTGGAAGATTTGCATTATTTAGGGGAATCTTTAGCGTTGCGATAGGGATTGCCGGTCCGTTCTGGGCAGTTTATATGTTGAGAGATTTGGGTTTCTCGTATATGTGGTTTATGGGAGTTACAGTTTCAGGAATTGTGTTCCAGCTTTTATTCTTTCCATTACTTGGTAAGGCTTCAGATAGATTTGGAAATGTTAGGATTATGGGTCTCTGTTCAGGATTAATTTTTCTGACCCCTCTCCTTTGGATTGCATCTTCTTGGATAAGTTCTGATTTTGGTGTTAAAATTTATCTATTGTTTGTACCTGCTATTGTAAGCGGTTTTGCTTTTGCAGGATACAATCTTACTACCAATAATTATGTTTATGATGCTGTTAGTGTTCGCAAACGAGGTTTCGGGATTTCGTATATGAATCTTCTTGTAGGGGTTGGAACTTTTATCGGAGCGAGTATTGGTTCTCTGATTGCTTTGGTGGATGTTTCATTTATGAACACATTATTATTTATCTTTTTGATTTCTGGAATTGGTAGATTTTTAGTGGTTATTTTTGGCATAAAATATTTGAGAGAAGTTAGATATGTTAAAAAATTCTCTTCGAACTATTTGATTAAGGAATTTAGACCTATGCAAGGTATTGTTCGGGAGATTCATTCTTTAGAACATATCGTAGAGAAAGTAGAACATTATATTTAAATATGGTTGATTGTTTTTATAAAGATGTTTGAGAAAAAATGTTCTGCGTGTGCGAAGAGTATTAAGAAAGATTTTAATTATTGTCCTTACTGCGGGGTTTCGTTAAAGGTCGGTGCGAAAAAAGATAACTTTGGAATGTTGGGTCGAAGGGACTCTATCGAGGGGATTCAGCCTGAATTGAAGTTGCCTTTTGGGATGGGAAATATTGTTAATTCTTTGGTGAAACAACTAGAGAATGAGATGAATGGACAGGTATCTTCGGATGGGTCGAAGGGGTTTAAAATTAAGATTGCGATGGGTCAACCGCCAATGAGAAGGGTTGTTCAGAAAGAGCAGAAAAATATTGAAGAGATTCCGAAAGTTTCTGAAAAGGAAATTGAAAGGCGGGCAAGATTACCTACGGTGGAAGTTGAATCAAGGATTAGGCGACTTGCAGATAGAATTATTTATGAGATTGAAGCTCCAGGAGTTCAGACAAAGAAGGATATAGTTGTGGTAAAATTGGCCTCTGGATTAGAAATTAAAGGATATTCTAAAGATAAATGTTATGTTAAATCTATTCCTTTGACAGTAGAACTTATTGAATATTATGTTGAGAATGGAAAGATTTTTGTCGAATTGAAGGCTTAGGTTAGTTTTATAAATTGAAATTTCGGTTAATTATTACGAGCCCGTAGCGCAGCCAGGTAGCGCACCGCTCTGATAAGGCGGGGGTCCTGAGTTCAAATCTCAGCGGGCTCATAGAAGATTTGAACGAGGGGCAAGTCCTGAGCAAACAAAACGCTTTGAGCAAAATTAAATTTAGATAAGATATTTTGCGAAATGCATTTTGCGAGTAAAATCTCAGCGGGCTCACTTGTAGTAAAGTTTTAAAAGGGAAATTTTAATAAGATTAGTATGGGAATTGCAAAATATTTGAGAGCGGCTTGGAAGAAACCAGATGTCAAGGTACTTCGAGCACGAATGACTGAGTGGAGAAAATCTGAAGTAATTACTCGAGTTGAAAAACCTCTAAGACTTGATAGAGCTCGAGCTTTGGGATATAAAGCAAAGAATGGAGTTACCGTCGTTAGAATTAGAGTTGGACGTGGAGGCCATAAGAAAAGTCGGCCGAATAAAGGACGTAGGACTAAGAGATTACATAATAGAAAAAATTTAAAGATGAATTATAAAGAGATTGGGGAACAGAGAGTAGCTCGGAAGTTTAGTAATATGGAAGTTTTAAATTCTTATCAAATTGGGAAAGATGGAATGAATTATTTTTTTGAAGTTATCTTGGTTGACCGTGTAGCTCCAGAAATTAAGAATGATAAACAGTTGGGTCCTTTTGTTAGAGCACCAAAGAGGAGAGCTTTGAGAGGAATTAGTTCGGCGGGAAGAAAAGCACGTGGTTTGAGGAATAGTTCAATTAAGTGTCCGAAGGTTAGACCTTCTTTAAGAGCTAATAGAGGGCGAGGAAATTAAAATGGTTCAAAAGAAAATGAAAAGACTGTATCGTGCTAGTGAAAAGGATTCGATGATTGGAGGGGTTTGCGCAGGGATTGCGGAGTATTTTAATATTGACCCGACGCTAGTTCGGTTGTTTTGGGTTTTGATGACTATTTTTAGTTTCGGAACAGGAGTTTTTGGATATTTGATTATGTGGATTATTACACCTCGGAAATAAATAGAAAAATTATAGTTTCTGATTAAGCCATTCTTTGATTTTAACTTCAGGTTGTGCACCAATGAATTCGTCGACGACTTTCCCATTTTTGAAAAGTTTTACCGAGGGTATCGACATTACTCCAAACTTATCAGATTGTATTTGATTGTTGTCCGTCTCGGCCTTTGCTAAAATAAATTTTCCTTTGTATTCTGCAGCTATTTTCTCAAGGATTGGCTTCAACATCATACAAGGTCCGCACCAGCTCGCCCAGAAATCTACTAAAACTGGAATTATTTTTGATTTATCTATTACTTCTTTTTCAAAATTTAAATCTGTTACTTCTATTTCCATGAGAGTTTTAGGATTAATTTTTTTATAAAGGTTTGGTAATCCTCTTAGCAGTAAAATTAAATAGGGCTGTCGCTTTAGAAGATTATGGAATACCAAAAGATATGTGAGGTTTATCATGCGTTAGAGTCGACGACTAAGGGGCTTGAGAAGACAGAGATTCTTGCGAAATTTTTAAAAGAAATTCTTAGTAAGCCTGAATTAATCTATTTGTTGCAAGGAAATGTTTTTGCGGATTATGACTCTCGGGAACTTGGGATTTCTCATCAGTTAATTATTAAGATAATTAGTAAGACTGGAGGAATTAGTGAATCAGAGGTTGTTGAGGAATTTAAGAAACTTGGTGATTTGGGGAATGTTGCAGAAGCTGTTTTAGGAAAAAAGAAACAGCAAATGGCTTTGTTTTCTAGTAAGTTGAGTGTTGAAAAAGTTCTTGCAAATTTGCAGCGATTACCGTCGCTGGAAGGAAAAGGAACTGTTGAGATTAAGATGGGTTTAATTGTTGAGTTATTGCATTCAGCTATCCCAATGGAAGCAAAATATATTGTACGAACTGTTCTTAGTGATTTGAGGATTGGTGTCGGGTCCGGAATTTTAAGAGATGCTATTGTTAAGTGTTGTTTTAATCCGAAAGATATTGGGGATAAAAAAGTTTATTCTATCGCTGTTCAGGAGGCGTATGATAAGTCTACGGATTTTGCAGAGGTTTTTGCGAAGGCATATAGTAACGAGTTGAAAAAAATTAAATTAAAGCCAGGGAAACCTATAAAGGTAATGTTATTCCCCAAGGCAAAAGATATAGATGATGCATTTCGAATTGTAGGTAAGCCTGCAGCGTTTGAATATAAATATGATGGTTTTAGGGTAATGATTAACAAGGAAGAAAACGGTAAAATCAAAATTTTTACTAGGAGGCTTGAAGAAGTTACGAATCAGTTCCCAGAAATTGTTGAATATGTTAAGAATAAAGTAAAAGGTAAAAGCTTTATACTAGATGCTGAGGCTGTAGGGTTTGATGCGAAGACAAAAAAATATACTGATTTTCAGGCAGTTAGTCAGAGAATTCGCCGAAAATATAATATTGAGGAAATGGGGGATAAATTTCCCATAGAATTAGTAGTTTTTGATATTATTTATTTTGAAGGAGATAATTTAATTGAATCTCCATTTATTAAGAGGAGAAAATTAATTAAGAGGATTGTTCGAGAGGAGAAATTTAAAATTATTCTAGCAAAACAAATTGTTACTCAAGATGTTGGAGAAGTTGAAAAATTTTATGAAGAAGCACTTGGAGAGAATCAGGAAGGGCTTATGGGGAAGAATTTGTCTGCACCGTATAAACCCGGGGCTCGAGTAGGATATGCTGTTAAGTTGAAGCCAGAGGACAATGACTTTGATTTAGTAATCACTGGTGCGGAATGGGGTACGGGAAAACGGGCAGGGTGGTTGACTTCTTTTGATGTTGGTTGTAAGGATAATGATAAACTTTTGCAAGTTGGGAAAGTCTCTACCGGGTTAAAGGAAAAGCCAGAAGAAGGTTTGAGTTTTAGTGGGATGACTGAAATTCTGGAAAAATTGATTGTGAGAGTTAATGGCCGAAATATTGTAGTTAAGCCTGAAATTGTCGTGGCTGTTCAATATCAGAATATTCAGAAGTCCCCGACTTATTCTAGCGGTTATGCTTTAAGGTTTCCACGAATTACTCGGTTGAGAGATGATAGAGGTGTTGGAGATATAGCGACGTTAAAAGAAATTAAAGAAGAGGTTGGGGATAAATAGTCTAAATTCTCCCGACGGTCAATCAAAGCCTTTATAAAGGAAAATTTTCATAGTAGTTTATGGTAGTAGAGAAAAAAGACACTTCTTTAAAAATTCAGAATATTGTTGCAACGACTTCACTTGGAGAAGATGTTTCTTTAACAAAACTAGCTAGGACACAACCTAATACAGAATATAATCCAGATACTTTTCCAGGACTCGTCTTGAGAGTTAAAAAACCTAAGTCTGCTATTTTAGTTTTCAGTTCAGGAAATCTTGTTTGTACTGGGACCAAATCGGTTGCACAGGTACGAGACGTTGTTCAGCAAGTTATCAAGCAATTGAAGAAAGTTAATGTGTATGTTAAGATTAAACCGAAAATTACAGTGCAGAATATTGTTGCTTCTGGAGCGATTAATTTGAATTTGAATTTGAACACTCTTGCTTTGGAATTAGAAAATACTGAATATGAACCTGAACAATTTCCAGGGATGGTATATAAGTTAGAAGATCCAACTGCGACTTTCTTACTTTTCTCGAATGGAAAACTGGTTTGTACTGGGACGAAGAATAAAGCTCAGCTGGATGAATCAATTATTCAGTTGAACAAAAATGTTAGGGCAGCTTTGAAAAGAATCAAGGAAATCCAAAAGAAAAAAACTGATGAAGATGACTTTTAGTAAAGTTAGAGATTTTTAGTGCGAATTGTTTAGATGATTTTTTAAAGATTGTTTTCCTAGTTTAGATATGGCAAAGTTTAGAGAATATATTACTTCTTCTAGTTTACGTGTGCTCGGTGGAAAGAATGCAGAAAATAATGATGAGTTGGTTTTTGCGGCAGACAACAAAGACGTTTTACTTCATACAACTGCTCCAGGAAGTCCTTTTGTGAATGTTAAAGAAAATCCTTCGAAGCAAGATATTAAAGAAGCCGCGATTTTTTGCGCGAAGTATTCTCAAGACTGGAGAAAAACGAAGAAGGATGTCATTGTTAATATGTTTAAACGAAGTGATATGAATAAGCCAGTAATAATGAAAGTGGGAAGTTGGAATGTTAAGAAGCAAAAAAATATAAAAGTTAAAGCGGTCGATATTTTGAAATTCGAAAAGATGCTTAGAGAAGAAGACAAAAATTGATTTCAGAAATTTGAAATAAGTTTTTTGTAAATTAGAGAAAACTTATAAGCCTTAAAGTTTTATTGAAATTATGGGAATATCTCCTAAATGTGATTTATGTAAGAAAGAGCTTGAAGATTATGGAGCATTGTTATTTTCTCCTCCTGATGAAAAAGGGAAAACTTTCAAGAACCATATTTGCAAAGAGTGTTATGATAAATTAAAAGAGGAATATAAATTATGAAACCGATTAAGAGATTACAAATTGGGAAGAATGGGCTTAGCGAGGCGTTTGTTGAACAGGTGCGGAAAATTTTTGAGAATGAAAAGGTTGTTAAAATTTCTATTTTGAAAACAGCTTGTCGGGATAAAAAGGATGCCGAGAAGATTGCTCAGGATTTAATTAGTGCTTTGGGTGGGAAGTTTGATTATAAGTTGGTAGGTTATGTGATTACGGTGATTAAGTTTCGGAAAGTTCAACGGTAGATTTATAAATGTAAAATTCTCGGTTAATTTAGGTTAATGAGCTTCGGCTTATCTATCTCTGAAAAGAGAGCCTAAATACAAAAATGGTAAATACAATTTATGCAAAAGACCCTGTGAAGTTTATCCCCGCTTTAGCTGAGGCATTGAAAGGCATAGGAGAGTTTGAAGTTCCTGAATGGGCGACTTTTGTTAAATCAGGGGTTTCGCGTGAGAGACCACCGGTTAGCGATGATTTTTGGTATACTCGGGCAGCTTCAATTTTGAGACAGTTATACATTCACGGTGTCGTCGGTGTTGGAAAGTTAAGGACACGTTATGGCTCTAGAAAAGATAGGGGTGGAAGAAGAAGTAAGTTTAAGAAATCTGGTGGAAAAATTATTCGTGTTATTTTACAGCAAGCGGAAGTAGCAGGTTTAGTTGAAAAGGTTTTAAGGGTACAACATGGTCGAAGATTGACTGCTAAGGGTAGAGAACTACTCGATTCTATTGAAGTTGAAGTTAAGGAAAATTTGAACTTTGAAACGATAAGTACTAATCCTCTAGAAGTTATTACGAAAGATATTAATCAGTCTCAAGATAACGATATTATAGATGTTGAAGAGCGTGATGAAGAGGGGGAGGAAATTGAAAATGGTAACTAGAAAAGCGAAGGCACGAAGTAGCAAAAAGAGACATCTTGATAAAGCTAAAAGACAGACGAAATGGGCTCCGTTTTGGACAGTTATTAAAAAATTTGGAAAGGGTAAGAAGATTCATCCATCAAGTATTACTCATGTTAAGCGAAGTTGGCAGAGAAACAAATTAAAAATTAAACCAAGAACCAATAAGAAAAAACAATTAGGATAATGGTTGAAGAAAAAAATACTAACGTGGAAGAGAAAGTTAAGGAAGTTAAGAAGCTTGAAGAATTTAAAAACAGCGAGGAAAATAAAAAAATTATTGCAGAAAATAAAATAGAGAAAAAAGAGATATCAAAATCTGCAGTTGAAAAGAGCAAGGCTAAAAAGTCCGAGAAAAAAGATGAAGCAAAGGTTGAGCTTGAACGGGAATATGTTGTTCCGTTGAGGAAGGGTTCGTTGAATGTTCCACGATATCGAAGAGCAAGTAAAGCAGTTAAAATTTTAAAAGAATTTTTAGCTAAGCATATGAAAGTTGAAAATAGAGATTTGAGAAAAGTTAAGATTGATATTTATTTGAATAATGAGTTATGGTTTAAGGGAATTAAAAAGCCTATGGGGAAAATTAAAATTAAAGCGGTAAAAAAAGACGGTATTGTTTATGCTGAGTTAGCAGAGGTTCCAGAAGCGGTTAAGTTTGCTAAGGCTTGGGTTGAAAAGAGAGGTTCCGTCGCTGAGAAGGCAAAAGTTAAGGCTCTAAAAGTTGTACCTGTAGAAGAAAAAACTGAAGGAGAAAAAGTTGAGGAGAAAGAAGATGTAAAGGCTGGTGCAGAACTGGACGCGAAGATTGAGAAAGCAATGGTTAAGACTCAAAAGCATACTGCTCAAGGTTCCCATTTGAAAAAAACAATGCCGGTTAGAAAATCTTTGAAAAAGTAATTTTTAACGTTTAATGAAGTCTATAATTGGTTTGTATATTTCTGGATGGTTGTAAATATAATTCACACTGTAACAAATCCCATACCAAATTCCAGTTCCAATCACGAATCGAATCCCTATTTCTTTCAAAGATAAATCTTTATCAAATTTGCCCTCATTTTTTACTTTTTTTGTATTAATATCATTAACCCTTTCTTCTAATACTTTATCCATTATTTAATGATAATTTGCTATTATAAAAATATGGTTATACTCTAAAGATTATATCTATAGAATTACTAATATCTCATCAAAATTCTTGAACCACACTTCGGACACTTATAAAAATTATTATACTCTCGTCACGTCTTTAATTTCTAAAAAAATTATATTCATAACAAGAACAGTATAAGAAATTCACTAAATCAGCTTCGTCATTCTAACAAAAGTAAACTTTCGTCAAAACAATTTCACCGTCTAGATTTGATCACTTTCTTTGGATTGCTCCTCAGAATAAAGTGAAGTGTAGATAAATATTTGTGGCTTTTAGTAGACGCGAACTGAACAAATCGCAAAAGCTCAATGCTTACATTCCGTCTCTATCAACGCAATCTTTTATTGCGGCCTATGTTGATTCGTTTTGCGGTCCGCTTCGTGCTTAGATGCTTTCAGCACTTATCGGATAGAGCGTAGCTGCCCAGCCTGCTCATAACAACTGGTAGACCAGAGGCTCCGAACCCACGTTCCTCTCGTACTAGAGGGTCCTTCCACTCAATCAACAACACATCTAGTAGATATCATACAAACTGTCTCACGTACTTCATCCAAATTTTTCAATAAGGGGTGGACTATACCTTCATCCCGGACTTACTTTCGGGAGATCCGCGTCTTAGCTTTGCCTGTTCAACAGCAAAACTCTCGAACTTAATCTCAGTCTCTACGGGGATAAAAATTTACTCACCGTTTCACGCGTAATCGTTCTCTTCTTAGAATAATTCATCTCGCCAAACTTATCAACAAGTTTACAAATCTCGAGAAAATCTCGAGTCGTTTCCTTATCTTCAAGTCTGTCAAGTATTTCTAATCCAATCTCGACTTGTTTCTTTTTCAAACGCACATAAGGTCTCAGAAGTTCCAAAATTCTCCGAACTTCCTTTGACTCAACAATAGTATAATCGCTAATTCCAGTTTTTCTATGACGGATATATCCACATCTAAAAATTTCCTTTAGCCAATCCAAAATTTCAACACATTCCGTTTTCTGATAAAAAGCTATTGAACTTCTTATCTGAAACTTCTGCTTGTAATCTTCTCTTGGAACTATCTGGAAAAAGATGCTTCCATCTCCGTCTAAAAAACCAGCGATATATGCAAGTATTGTCGAATCCATAAATCTCATCTTCCCTCGGTATTGCCATATCTCTCTAGTTTAATTAACCTTCCATATTAATCATATGAAAAATCCCAAAAAGCTTTAGGTTTCACCGAAATGAGCGGATTTTATTTTTCGTGGGATTACTCCCACGCAACGCCGTGTACTTATTTAACTCTATATTCACGAGCAGATTGTTAGCTTTAATTTGACGTTCTTAACCCAGCTAACGATCCCTTTTAATGCGTGAACTCCGACACCCTTGGATGCTTGTGCACATCCAGGATAGGAAGAGCCGACAGCGATGTACCAAACCGCCCCGTCAATGTGAACTATCGGGGGCGACAA